>CADCOW010000132.1 GCA_902803205.1 uncultured Eubacteriales bacterium
ATAAAAAATATTGCAGTTTTAAAAGGTGATGGTATAGGTCCTGAGATTGTTGATGAGGGATTAAAAGTCTTAAAAAAAATATCAGAAAAGTATGGTCATACATTTAATACTAAAGAGCTATTATTCGGTGGTGCTTCAATTGATGAATACGGCGAACCATTAACTGATGAAACTTTGAAAATATGTAAAGAATCAGATGCGGTATTACTTGGTGCAGTAGGCGGTCCTAAGTGGGATAATGTAGATAAAAATAAAAGACCTGAAAGAGGACTTTTAAAAATCAGAAAAGAATTGGGCCTATTTGCAAATTTAAGACCTACGAAACTTTTTAAAGAATTAAAGAATTCATGTCCGCTAAAAGAAGACATTATTAAAAATGGAATTGACTTTGTAATGATTAGAGAATTGACTGGCGGAGTATACTTTGGAGCTAAAGAAACTAAATTAGTTAATACCATTACAGTAGCAACTGATGAGATGAGATATGATGAAAATGAAATTAGACGAATTGGTGTAATTGCATTTGAAACTGCTAAAAAAAGAAATAAAAAATTAACCTCTATAGATAAATCAAATGTACTTGATACTTCAAAACTTTGGAGAAAGATAATGCACGAGTTATCTGAAAAGTATCGCGATGTAGAATATGAGGATATGCTTGTAGACAGTGCTTCAATGCAAATTATAAAAAATCCTTCTAGGTTTGATGTAGTAGTTACAGAAAATATGTTCGGAGACATCTTATCAGATGAAGCATCTGTGCTCGCAGGTTCACTAGGTATGATGCCATCCGCATCGTTAGGTGATTCAACTTTTGGCCTATACGAACCAATTCATGGATCAGCACCTGATATTGCAGGACAGAATATTTCAAACCCAATTGGAACTATATTATCTGTCGCTATGATGCTTAGATATTCATTTAATCTTGAAGAAGAGGCAAAGAATATTGAAATTGCAGTTGAGAAAGCATTATCTGATGGATATAGAACTGTAGATCTGTATGTTGAAGGAACTAAAAAGTTATCTTGTAGTGATATGGGACAAATAATAATTAATAATATATAACTAAATGGAGGCAATATGAATATTGAAGTTAAATTAACAAAAAATCCTAAACAAAAACCAAGTGATGAAAATAAACTTGGCTTTGGTTCAATATTTACTGACCATATGTTTATAATGGAGTATATTGAAGGAAAGGGTTGGATTAATCCAAGAATTGAAGAGTATCATGACATTTCAATTTCACCTGCAGCAAATATTTTGCATTATGGACAAGAAGTTTTTGAAGGTATGAAGGCATATTATCATAATGGTGAAGTATTTTTATTTAGACCAGATATGAATGCTAAGAGGGCAAATAATTCTCTTGAAAGACTTTGTATGCCTAAGATTAAAGAAGAGGACTTTATTGAAGCAGTTAAAAAACTTGTAGAGGTTGACAAGGAGTGGGTACCAAAAACTGAAGGAACCACTTTGTATATAAGACCATTTGTTATAGGTGTTGATGCATTCCTTGGAGTTCATCCTTCGGCTTATTATTACTTTATAATCATTGCTTCACCAAGTGGTGCATACTATGCACATGGAATGAGTCCAGTTGCAATATGGGTGGAAGATGAGTTTGTAAGAGCAGTAAGAGGTGGAGTTGGTTTTGCTAAGACTGCTGGAAATTATGCAGCATCTCTTATGGGACAAGAAAAGGCAAGTAGCAAAGGTTGTGAACAGACACTATGGCTTGATGGTGTAGAAAGAAAATATATTGAAGAAGTTGGTTCTATGAATATCTTCTTTAAAATAGATGGTAAAGTTGTAACCCCTATGCTTAATGGAAGTATCTTGCCTGGTGTAACTCGTGATTCAATTATTAAGCTTTGCAAAGATTTTGGTAATGAAGTTGAAGAGAGAAGGGTTTCACTTGAAGAGTTGATGATTGCTGCATCAAGTGGAAAACTTGAAGAGTGCTTTGGAACTGGTACAGCTTGTGTAGTATCACCTGTTGGAAAACTTGTAAATAAAGAAAAAACTTTGGAAATAAATCAAGGTAAAATTGGTGAGCTAAGTCAAAAATTGTATGATACTTTAACTGCTATACAGTATAATAAAATAGAAGATAAAAATGGATGGAGAGTAAAGGTATGTTAATAACAGGCGCAGAAATAGTTATTGAGTGCTTGCTTGAACAGGGTGTTGATACAATATTTGGATACCCTGGTGGAACAATTTTAAATGTATATGATGCACTTTATAAGTATGCTGGAAGAATTAAACACATTTTAACATCACATGAACAAGGCGCAAGCCACGCTGCTGATGGCTATGCAAGAAGCACAGGAAAAGTTGGTGTCTGCTTTGCTACATCAGGTCCTGGTTCTACAAATCTGACAACTGGAATAGCAACTGCATATATGGATTCATCCCCTGTAGTATTTATAACTTGTAATGTCGGAGAAGACTTACTTGATAGAGATTCATTTCAAGAAGTTAAAATGACTTCTATAACAAAGGCGATTACAAAGTGTAATTATCTTGTGAAAGATGTCAATAAACTTGCAGACATTATAAGAGAAGCATTTTATGTGGCTAAGAATGGTAGACCTGGTCCAGTAGTCATTGATATTTTGAAAAATGTCACAGCACAGTCGGCGGAATATGAATATAAAAAACCAGACCATAATTTCAATAAGAAACGCCTTGCTACAAATACAAATCGACCAACTTATATGGATAATAGAAGTGCTCTTGACCAAAAGGACCTTGATAGAGCGGCTAATATGATTAATGATTCAAAGAGACCACTTATAGTTTGTGGTGGCGGAGTTGTGCTTAGTAGGGCAAATGAAGTCCTTACCGAGTTTGCAAATAAGATAGATGCACCAGTTGCATTTACTGTGATGGGATGTGGTGGTTATGATGGAGAAAAAGAGAGAGCCACAGGTCTTATAGGAATGCATGGAACTCAAAGTTCAAATGTGGCAGTTGCAAATTGTGACCTTTTGATTGTAGTTGGATGCAGATTTTCAGATAGAGTTGCTCTTAATAGAAATACATTTGCAAAACAAGCACAGATTCTACAAATTGAAATAGATAGAAATGAGATAGATAAAAATGTCAAGACAACTTATCATGTGGTAGGCGATGCAAAAAAAGTTTTAGAAGCATTGATAGAAAGAGTAAATACTGCTGAACATAAAGCATGGGTGGATTTTGTATTTTCATTTCCAACAGAGACAGAGTATGAGTTTAGTGATGAACACTTAAACCCAAAACAAATTGCTATGGCTGTGAAAGAGATAGCACCAAAGTACAGTATGGTTACAACTGATGTAGGCCAGCACCAGATGTGGGCAATACAACATTTCCATTATCACTACCCAGGACAACTTATAACTTCAGGTGGATTTGGAACTATGGGGTTTGGGCTTGGAGCTGCGATAGGAGCAAAAGTTGGAAATCCAGAGCAGACTGTTCTTCATATAACAGGTGATGGAAGTTTCAGAATGAATTTCAATGAACTTGCAACTGAAGAACATTATAAAATACCTATCATTACAATTATATTTAATAATTCTGTGCTTGGTATGGTTAGACAATGGCAAAATATTATTTACAATAAACATTATTCTGAAACAGTGCTTGATAGAGGACCAGATTTTGTTAAACTTGCTGAATCATTTGGACTTAAAGGTAGAAGAGTTACAAATGAAAAAGAGTTTAGAGAGACTTTGGAAGAAGCAGTTAAGTCTGATGTGGGATATGTTATTGACTGTGTTATAAATAAGGATGAGATGGTTCGACCAATGGTTGGAGCAGGGTCTGATATTACTGATTTCTTGATTAAGTAAGACTGGGCTCGCATAGCTTGCCCCTACGAATGAGGGATTGCGGTGATTCGTCCCTACGATTGGGCGGATGATATCCGCCCCTACAGTATGCTCGCGGTGTTTCACCCCTATCAAAAATATTATATAATAATTAAAGGAGAATAAAATTATGGCAAAGATGTATTATGAAAAGGATTGCGATTTAAATGTATTAAAAGGAAAAAAAATATCTATTATTGGTTATGGTTCACAAGGTCATGCACATGCACTTAATCTTAAAGATAGTGGATGTGATGTATGTGTTGGGTTAAGAGAAGGCTCAAAAAGAATCAAAGAAGCAACTGAAGCAGGACTTAAAGTTATGACTGTAAGTGAGGCTACTAAATGGGGCGATATCATAATGATTCTTATAAATGATGAAGTTCAAGCGGATGTTTATAAAAAAGATATTTTACCTAATCTTGAAAAAGGTAAGGCAATCGCATTTGCACACGGATTTAATATTCGTTATAAACAAATAATTCCACCAGAAGGTGTTGATGTATTCATGGCAGCACCAAAAGGACCAGGACATACAGTTCGTTCATGTTTCGTAGCTGGTAAAGGTGTGCCTTGTCTTGTAGCAGTAGAACAAAATGCAACTGGTAAAGCACTTGATATAGCACTTGCTTACATAGCAGGAATTGGTGGAGCAAAAGCTGGTATAATGGAGACGTCATTCCATGATGAGACAGAGACAGACCTCTTTGGTGAACAATGTGTACTTTGTGGTGGTGTTGTAGACCTTATGAGATGCGGATTTGAAGTTTTAGTTGAAGCAGGATATGAGCCTGAAAATGCTTACTTTGAGTGTATCCACGAAATGAAACTTATAATTGACTTAATCAATAAAGGCGGAGTGCAGGCGATGAATTATTCAATATCAGATACTGCTGAATACGGAGAATATGTATCTGGTCCAAGAGTAATTCCACACGAAGAGACAAAAGAGAGAATGAGAAAAGTTTTAGCAGATATTCAAGATGGTTCATTTGCAGGTAGATGGAT
>CADCOW010000133.1 GCA_902803205.1 uncultured Eubacteriales bacterium
CATAATTTATTCGTTTCTAAGCGGAATCGAACCGCTATCTGCGGCTCCGGAGGCCACCGTTTTATCCATTAAACTATAGAAACATATTCCTCTAATTTAATTTATCTTTCAAAACTATAAGTGCTTGTAATAATTGTTTATCATTATAGTTTTCATTTAATTTTATATACCAATCTTCATCCAAAAACTTATTATCTTCATCATAAATTTTTAAATTCTCTTTATGTGGTTTTTCATCTTCAGATTTTTTTATCTCACTTTTAGTTGACACTTCAAGTTTTGTTTCTTCAAGCAGTGCCCCTTCTTTTGAATATACATATTTTACATTGTCTTCTATAACTATTATATTATTATCTTCATCATAATTTATTTCAAATCCATCAAAATCAAGAGAATAATCTGGCAAAATTCCTTTATAGTCAATAGTATATCCACTTGGAGGGAAATACTCTGATACGGTAAATTTAAATGCAGAACCATCTTCATATGGTATTATATTTTGAACTACACCTTTTCCATATGTTCTTACACCTACAATTTTTGCTTTTTTATAATCTCTCATTGCTTGAGTAAATAACTCAGCCGCAGAAGCAGTTGAATAATCAGTAAGTATTACTATTGGCAAATCAACCTCGTGTTTATCAACAGCATATGCAGCATCTACAATTTCATCTCTTTCTTTTATATATACAAGTAAAGTTTTTCCTTCATCAAAAACATTTTCTTTTTGATTCAATGTATATCTACCATCATTATCTTTAACCATATAATCTATAATTTCACATACAGTTAATAATTCTCCACCTGGATTACCTCTTAAATCTATTATAAGACCCTTGATATTTTGATTAAACAGTTTTTCAAGTCCTGCCTTAAATTGATTAGCAGATTTACCAGTAAATTCAGTCAAATGTAAATATCCAATGTCACCCTCATATACTTCAGTAGAGACAAGTTTAATATCAACTTTTCCACAATATACTGTAAGTTTTACATTTTTTTTCTCTGAATCTCTATATACCTCTAATTCTCTCTTTGCACCCTCTTCTCCTCTTATAAGACTTATAATATAATCAAGGTCTTTACCTCTAACATATTCTCCATTTATACTTACAAATACATCTCCTTTTTTTACTCCACCTATTTCAGCAGGTGATTCCTCATAAACTAAATCAACTATGCTATCTTTTGTTTTTTTATCAAAACTAACTTGGCATCCTATACCATAATATACACCTTCAGTAGTCGTCTCAGTAAATTCTTCAAATTGTTTTGCTGGCATATATTCCGCATACTTATCCCCAAGTGCACTTAAATATCCAGAAAACATAGCGTCTTCAATTTTTTTATTATCTTTATTATCATAGTGATATAAAATATTTATCGCATCATCTATAAATGCAAGTTTATTAGTAAATCTTTCTAAATCAATTTGATTATGTTTAGATATTTGAGACACAGATGCTATATTAAAATTTTTACCAAATAGAGCTCTAAAATGAGGTTTAAATACTTTTATAGCTAAAAATCCTACAGAAAAAATACCAACAAAAATCAATAAAAAAAATGCTAATAAAATAGTCAATATAATATTTTTTCTTTTTGACTTATTTAATTTTTTTGTAAGTATTTCTATTTTGTTATTTTCAATAAATGCAGTATTTTTAATAAATTCCTCATTATTTATTTCAAAATTGTCCATAATATTCTCCTAACCGACAAATGTAATTGGATTTACATATGATCCATTTTTTCTAATTCCAAAGTGTAAATGTGGTCCTGTAGATATACCAGTAGAACCAACTTCACCAATTTTTTGACCTTGACTCACTTCTTGCCCCACTTCGCAACTTCTTTTACTAAGGTGCATATATATAGTAAATATTCCACTTCCGTGGTCAATCATAATATAATTGCCACCTGAATATGAGTATTTTGATATAACAACCTCACCAGCAGCAGCAGCAATTACAGTAGTACCTGTGGGAGCTCCTATATCTATACCTTGGTGAAAAGTAGAGCCACCTTTTGTTGGTCTATTTCTTTTACCATAAGTTGATGTGATTCTTTTAGAATCTGGACAAGGCCATACAAGTCCACCTTGTAAAATTCTTTTTGAATTACCTCTTGCAAGTATGGCTCTTTCAATCGCTGCAATTTCTGCTTCAAGTCTTTTCTCTTCTGCTTGTAATTTTTTAAGTTCGGCTTGACTTGTATTTATTTTACTTTTAGTATCTTCCAGTTCTTTATTTTTTTCATCAATTAATTGTTCAATACTTGCTTTTTGAGCCATCTCAATTTCTTTTAAATATACAAGTTCAGCCTTCTCATTTTGTAATTGGTTTTCAAATATAATAATATTATTCTTAATTATAACAAGTTCATTTAATTTACTTCTATCATAATCAGTTATGCTTTGTATATATTCTGCTTTAGTAAGTATATCTTCAAGATTATCACCACTTAAGATATTCTCTATAAGTGATGTTTCGCCTTTCTCATAAAAGAACTTTATTCTTAGTTTCATATCATTATATTGTTGTTCTTCTTTTACTTTTGCATCTTCAAGTTCTTTATTAGTTATATCTATTTCATCTTGTTTTAAATCTATATTAACAAGTGTCTGATTTAACTCATCAACAAGCAATTCAAGATTTTTATCCAATTCTTCAATAAACTTTTGAGTATCATTTTTTAATGAATTAAGATTTTTTATTGTATTTTGAACTCTTTTCTTATTTTCATTTATTCTATTTATCGCACTTTGAGAATTTTCTATACGCAATTTTTCTTCATCAGTCATACCTTCATCTTCAGCATAAGACAAAAAACAAAATGTCAATAAACAACAAATTAAAATAGGTATTAATTTTTTTAACTTATGTCTTATATTCATTTATATTTTAAGGTGTTTTCTAATAGTGAAAAATGATACCAACATACATATAAAGCATGATACTGATATAGAAATCATACACATAGGAATGGCAATAATTGACAAATCAACTGGAGTAAATATATTTTTTAAAAAACTTGCATGTTCAAGTATATATTTCATAAGATAATTATAAGCCCCACATACAGCTATTAGTGGTATTATAGCACCAAAAAGTCCTATAAAAAATCCCTCAATTACAAATGGTGCTCTTATCATAAAATTGGTAGCACCAATTAGTTTCATGATTTCATTTTCTTTTTTTCTAAATTGGCTTGCAAGAGAAATTGTATTTGAAATTAAAACCATTGCAATCACAAGTAGTAAACTAATCAAAATCATACTAAATGTGCTTATGCCTACATTCAAACTTGTAAGAGCATCTATAAGCACACTTGAATAATTTACTTGTCTAACTCCATCTATGCTTTTTAAATAATTGACATATTCTATTTGTTTAGTAATATCATTTAATAAAATCTCATACGAGGCTGAACTTGCAAGTGGATTATCATCTTCAAATGCTTTAGCAAGTTCTGGTTTATTGTCAAAATAATCAACTTTAAATTTTTCCCATGCCTCATTACTTGACTTAAATTTTATTGATTTTACATATTCTTTTATAAATTTTTCATTTGCAAGATTTTGTATCTCTTCTTCACTTAAATTACTATTAAAAAATACTTGTATGCCTACAGTAGTCTCTACATTTTTAATTATTCCTCTTATGTTAGTTGCCAACACAAAAAATATGCAGAATATAAATACACTGCTCGCAATAGTACCTATGGAAGCAAAAGAAAATAACTTTTTATTCCCAAGATTTCTAAATCCAGTTTTAAGTACATAACTTAACATTATTCATTTTCTAAATACTTTTTAATTTGATTATCAAGACCATAATCATCATATATAAGATTACCTTCATCAAGTCTAATCACTCTTTTATTCATTCTTTCGACAAGATGCATATCATGGGTTATAATCACTACTGTTGTCCCATTAAGATTGATAGTATTAAGTAAATTTATAATTTCATTCGTACTTATTTCATCAAGATTTCCAGTGGGTTCATCAGCAAGTAAAATCTTCGGTTTATTTATAATAGCCCTTGCTATAGCTACTTTTTGTTTTTCTCCACCAGATAATTCATTTGGCATTTTGTTTGCTTTATTTCTTAAATCAACTAAATTAAGTATTTTTATAACATGTTTTTTTATTTTAAATGAATTAACGCCTATAACTTCTTGTGCAAATGCTATGTTTTCAAAAACATTTCTATCTTCAAGCAATTTAAAATCTTGAAAAACAACACCTAATTTTCTTCTATAGTATGGTATATTTCTATTTGTTATATATTCAATATTATCTCTGAAAACTTTTATAGAGCCACTTGTAGGTTTTAATTCTCTTGTCAATAGTTTAAATAAAGTAGATTTTCCTGCCCCAGTTTTTCCTACAACAAAAACAAATTCGCCTTCATCAATTTTTAATGTTAAATCTTTGATGGCGTAAGTTCCTTTATCATATTTTAATGAAACTTTATTAAATCTAATCATATTAATATAAGAAAATACCCTTTTCAGTTATTTTTAATTTATTATCTTTTAATAATTTACCTATTGATTTTTTAAAAACATTTTTGCTTATCCCAAAATCATCTTTAACCTGAACACTGGTACAATTTTTATCATTATATATTAGATGACCTTTAAATTTTATCTTTATAGTTTTATAAACTTTTTCAGCATTTTGTTCATATTCAAATGTTCTTATATCTTTATTTTTAACCTTTTTATTATATTCTTTATTATTTAAATACATAGTAGCACATAGTCTATCTGACTTATCTACATACATAAGAACATCAACCTTATCTTTTACATTTAATTTTTTTGTTTGTTCAGAATAAGGTAATAACAAATCTCTTTCAAGACCAGTATTTAAAAATGCTCCAGTATCATTTATATCATTTACAGTTAGTTTTGCTACATTTCCAACAGTTAAAAAAGGTTTTTTAGTAGTAGATATTAGTCTATTTTTACTATCTTTATAAATAAATACTTCTACATAATCTCCTACATTAGCACCTTTTGGTATTTGTTTTTTAGGCAACAACACTTTATTATTATTTTCATCATATAAATAAGCACCTATATCAACTAACTTACCAATTTTTAAATTTTCTATATTCCCTATTTTCATTATAATATAATTTCAGACAATATTTTCATAAGTGCATATTTACCTTGATAATATGATAACCCACCTTGCATATACGCAAGATAAGGTTCTCTCATAGGAGCATCACAAGACAATTCAATACTTGAACCTGATATAAAGCATCCTGCAGCCATTATAACTTGAGAGTCGTATCCAGGCATATCTGCAGAATATGGTTCAATATATGAATCAACAGGTGAACACTCTTGTATAATTTTACAAAACTTTGTTAATTTTTCTTTATTTAATAATTTAATAGCAAGCACTATATCATTTATCTCATCATTATACATAGGAATTGTGTCAATTCTGTATTCATTTAATACATAACTAAACAAAATCAAAATTTTTACACAATTATAAACAATTTGAGGTGCCATATATAAGCCTTGCAGGATATTTCTATTTTGATTAAAACTAACTCCTACTTCAGAGCCTATCCCTGGTGCAGTTAATCTATATGCACAATTTTCAACTAAATCTTTTTTACCAACTATATATCCACCTGATTTTGCAAGTCCACCACCTGGATTTTTAATTAATGACCCACACATCAAATCAGCACCTACATCAGTTGGTTCAAAGCAATCTACAAATTCTCCATAACAATTATCAACAAGTATAATTATATCTTTATTTATATTTTTTACAAAACTTATAGCATCAGTAATTTTTGATATGGATAGTGCTTTTCTTTCACTATACCCTCTTGACCTTTGTATAAATACAAGTTTTGTTTTTTCATTTATTTTTTTCTTTATGCTATCATAATCAAAATCATTATTTTTTAAATCCACATAATCAAATGATATGTTATAACTCTTTAATGACATAGGTTCATCATTTATACCAATTGTCGCATTTAAAGTATCGTATGGCATACCAGTTATTGATATAAAATTATCATTTGGCATAAGATTTGCAAAAAGTGCAAGTGAGATTGCGTGTGTGCCAGATACTATTTGCTGTCTAACAAGTGCAGTTTCTGTATTAAATACTTTAGCATACACTTCTTCAATCTTATCTCGTCCCATATCATTATAACCATAACCAGTAGATTCAACAAAATGACTTTCTGAAACTTTTGAATCTATAAAAGCTTTTAATACTCTAAATTGATTGTAATTATATATCTTTTCAATGACATCAAACTTATCAGAAATTTTTTTTTCTGCATCATTTACTATCTCTATTGATTTTTTATAATTATCTCTTATCATAATATAAGAATAAAATAAAGTGCAGGTGCTGTAAATATAACTGAATCAAATCTATCAAGAATACCACCATGTCCAGGGATTATATTGCCATAATCTTTCACATTGTAATCCCTTTTAATTGCAGAAGCAGTTAAATCACCTACCATTGATATTATTGAGCCTATAGCGCAAGCTATCCCAACCTGTATTGATGATAAAGGTATATCAAGATAAATATTTATTGAATTTGTTAAAAAAGGTAAATTAATATTTATATTTATTCTATTTAATATAAAAGAATATAAAAAACCAAGAAGTCCAGCACCTATTATGCCACCAATCATACCTTCAATAGTTTTATTTGGGCTTAAAATCTCAGATAACTTATGTTTTCCAAAAAGCATACCAATACAATAAGCAAAAGTATCACTTCCCCAACTTGCTATAAATATAAGCCAGACAAAATATACACCTGTATTTTCTATAATTCTAATCAAATAAATAAAACTAAATGTTACTGCTACATATATAATACTAAAAAAAGTAATTGCAACTTCTTTTATATGATATGCAGGATATGACAACACATAAAACATAAGTAGCAAAAGTAAAAATACAATTAAAAAAAGTAAAATACCATTTTTTTGATAAAATGCTACCATTATGTAATAAAAAATAGTAAAAACATATGCAATATAAGATAGACCAGAATTTTTTAGATTTAAAACTTGAAATAACTCTATAAGACCACAGATAGAAAGTGCTATACAAGTAAAAAACAATATATTGCCACCCTTATACAATACAAAAAATAACATTAAAATCAATATAATGCCACTTATAAGTCTTGTAAAAAATGAAGTTATTTTTTTATTTTTCTTTTCGTCCACCAAATCTTCTATCTCTACTATTATATGATATTATAGCTTTATAAAACTCTTCCTTAGTAAATTCTGGCCACAAAACATCTGTAATATATATTTCAGAATATGCAATCTGCCAAAGTAAAAAATTTGACAATCTAAACTCTCCAGATGTCCTTATAAGTAAATCAGGGTCTTTTATATTTTTCGTATCAAGATTATCAGATATATCCTTTTCAGTAATTTGACTAAAATCAAAGTGCTCTGTTTGTAATTTTTTTATTGTTCTTATAATTTCATCTCTACTACCATAATTAAATGCAATAGAAAAAACACATCTATTATTATCTTTTGTGATTTTAATCAACCTTTCACATTCTTCATAAAGTTTTTTTGGGAATTTATAAATATCACCAATAAAACTCACCTTTACATTATTTTTCATTGCCTTTTCTTCTATCTTACCAAGATACAAAAAAAACAAATTAAATAAAGAGTTGATTTCACTTTCACTTCTCTTCCAGTTTTCAGTGGAAAATGCATATACTGTAAGAAACTTAACACCTATACGAACAGCCTCTTCAAGTATAACTTCCAGTGCCTCGCAACCTGCTTTATGTCCAAGTTCTCTTGGAAGATTATTTTTTTTTGCATATCTTCCATTACCATCAAGTATTATAGCAACTGACTCTGGAATATTTATTATATTATCATTTTCATCATATAATAAATATATATTATTAAGATTATCTGGAATTATTTTAATTTTACTTACATCCATAAACATTGAATTGGGCTCGCACAGCTCGCCCATACAAGCGACTCGTAGTCGCGAGCTATGCGAGCGACAAAACTTACCTTATATGTACAATAATTAAATCTTCATTATTTCATTAGTCTTGGTTTCTACTGCATCTTCAACTTTCTTTATATAATCATCAAGCATTTTTTGAACATCTTTTTCAAATGTCTTTACATCATCCTCTGTAGCTTCATTGTTTTTTTCTAACTTCTTTATAAAATCATTTGCATCTCTTCTTGTATTTCTCATAGAAACTTTGATGTCTTCACCAATTTTTTTAATATCCTTTGATAAATCTTTTCTTCTTTCCTCATTTAACTCAGGGAAAACAAGTCTTATAACATCATTATCAATATTTGGGTTGATACCTACATCAGCTTCATTTATCGCCTTTACGATATCTTTGATGGCAGATTTATCATATGGTTGAATTATAAGTATTCTTGCCTCTGGTACAGAAAAATTTGCCATCTGGCTAAGTGGTGTCTTTGTACCATAATACTCAACAATAACCTTGTCTAAAACTTTTGGATTAGCTCTGCCAGCTCTTATAGTTTGAAACTCATTTTTTAAACTTGTAAATGATTTTTCAAGTTTTTCTTTAAATTGATTAAATCTACTATCCATACTTTACCTCCTAATTATATACTAAGGTGCCAATACTCTCACCTTTAATTGCTTTTACTATAGAATCTTTTTCAAGTAAAGAAAAAATCCTAAGATTTAATTTATTTGCAAGACTTAATACTGTAGCTGATAAATCTATAACTTCCAATTTTTTATCAAACATTTCTTGCATACTTATCTTTTTATATTTTTTCGCATCACTATATTTTGCTGGATCTTTGTCATATACACCATCAATAGATTTAGCAAGCAAAAGTTCAGTACACTCAAGTTCAATGCTTCTAAGTACTACACCTGTATCAGTTGTAAAATATGGGTGTCCTGTACCACCAGCAAGTATAACAACTTTACCGTTATTCATAGCCTCTATAGCTTTATCTTTTGAAAAAACATCTGCAATATCAGAGATACTAAATGCACCAAACACTTCTGAATCAATACCATTTAATTTTAATACACCTGCTATATAAAGAGAATTCATATAAGTAGAAAGCATACCTATCTCATCAGCTTTATATTTATCTATTTCTGAAAGAATCTTACCTCTTATAAAGTTTCCACCACCGGTGACAATAGCAATTTGAATTGATTTAGTTTTAATTTTTTTTATTTGCTTACATATAGAATCTACTGTTTTAAAATCAAAACCGCTACCATCTTTTCCAGCAAGTGCTTCTCCAGAAAGTTTAAGCATTACTCTTCTCATATATTATCTCCTTTATTATAAATGGGATTTTTACGCATCTAATTGATCTTCAATTAAATCAACAGATACAAGAGTTGTTATACCCTTTTCCTGCATAGTTATACCATAAAGTCTATCCGCTTTTTCCATAGTACCTCTTCTATGGGTAATTAATATAAATTGTGTTTCATTTGTAAGATTTCTTAAATACTCTGCATATCTATCTACATTTGATTCATCAAGTGCAGCCTCTATCTCATCAAGTAAGCAAAATGGTGAAGGTTTTAAATTTTGTATAGCAAAAAGTAAGGCAATAGCAGTAAGTGCTTTTTCTCCACCTGATAGCTGCATCATATTACCAAGTTTTTTACCTGGTGGTTGCACAACTATAGCAACACCTGCATCAAGCACACCTCCATCATCAGTTTCTACAAGTTTTAAATCAGCCTTACCGCCACCAAAAAGTTTTTTAAATACAATTTCAAATTGTTCTTTTATCTTATTGAAGTTTTGGTCAAATTGGTTTCTCATATTATTGTCAAGTTCTTCAACAATCTCTGAAATCATCTCTTCTGACTTCTTTATATCTTCATATTGAGTAGTCATCACATCATATCTTTCACCAATTTGTTGATACTCTTCTATAGCATTAACATTTATTGGACCAAGTTCTTGTATAACTTTTCTCTTTTCTTTTGCAAGTCTTTTTATATCTTCACTTGAGCCAAGGTCATCTCTATACTTTTCACGTGCAAGTGCATAAGTTAAATTATAACTCTCATACATAGAATTAGTAATTTCTTCTATTCTTAAATTTGCTTTTTCAAGTAAAGTACTTAATCTATTTGCTTCATTTTCAAGATTTATTTGGTCATTTGTTATCTTATCTTTTGATTCATAATACTCTTTTCTATTAGCAAGGTTGCTTGTCTTCTTTTCAGTTTTTATATTAATTTCATCTTGAGAATTTTTAACTAAAGTATCTATTTCTTTTATTCGATTTTCATATTCTTTAATAGTATTTTCTTTAATATTTATATTATCTATAGTACTCAAATCATCATTTTCTATTTTTTTCTTTTCTTCTACAAGATTATTTACATTCAAAATTGTCTTTTTTACATTGTCAGATATAAATCTTGTTTTGTTGGACACATTTGAATATTTTAACTTCATATCACTTATGATATTTAAAGTCATAGTATTTTTATCTATGTTATAATTAGCTAAAGTTTCTTTCATTTTTTCAAGTTTACTAAAACTTATATTATAATCTTCTGTAATTTTTTGTTTTTGTTGATTCAAATTATCAATTTTATTTTTCAAATCAAAAACTTCTATCTTCAATTCATCATATTCTCTTTTTCTACCAATAAGAGATGTAGAATTTTTGTAAGCACCTCCAGATATTGCACCACCAGGATTAAATAATTCACCTTGTAATGTGACAATCTTAAGCCCTGACCTATATTTATTAAAGATAACTTTTGCATTATCATAATTATCTACTATAAGACATCTCTTAAGTAAATAATCTGCTAAAATCTTAAATTCACTTTTATATGAAACTAAGTTTACAGCAATATCTATAACTCCAGTCTCACTTTTTGCACTTTCATATATATTATTATCTTTAACTTCAAGTGCAGAAAGTGGCAAAGTGGTTATTCTTCCAAGTTTATTCTCTTTTACAAAATTTATAATTTCTTTTGAAGCATTGACATCAGTAGTAACTATATTTTGGATAGTATTGCCAAGAGCCACTTCAATAGCAGTCTCATAATCTTTTTTAGTTTCAATTAAATCAGATACTACACCTTTTATACCACTAAACTTATCTGAATTATCAAGTACATTTTTGACTACATTTCCAAAACCTTCATATCTTTCAAGCATATTTTTAATCGTGTCAAGTTTTGTCTCTTCAGAATGAAATCTATTTTGTGCTTCAATCAAATTATCGCTTATCTTATCTAATTCATCTCTATATTCTTTAGTTTTTGCATTTATTTCTTCAATATTTTTAATTAAATCTTTAATCTTTTCGTTTAACTCATCAAGTTCTTTTCTTTTTAAATTTAAATTTTGGTCATTAAAATCATCTTCATAAATTGAATTTGAATTATCACTTATCTCTATATCTCTATTATATAGGCTTACAAATAGATTATTTGCTTCAATATATGTGTTATTTATAATATTCAAATCATAGCTTACTTGATTATCATTTTCATCAGATTCTTCATTAATATTAATAAATTCTATTTGTTTTTTTATATTTAAAATCTCAGATATATCTTTTTTAATATCTGATATATTGTTTTCAATAAGTTTATTTAAATTATCTATTCTTTCATTTCTATCTTTATTGCTATTTCTTTCAGAATTAATCTGTTCGTGTAAGACATTGATTTGTCCTTTTAAATCATAAGAAAGTGCAGTATTTTCAGTAATTAAATCTTTTAGTTCTGAAATCTCTAAATCAAGTTTTGTAATTTCATTTTCTATCTCATTGTATTTTATATTAAAAGCTATTTTCTTTTCTTTAACTTCTTTTAAATCATTTATATTTATTTCTATGTTTTTATTTGTATCTTCAATAAGCTTTGACTGCTCATCAACTTCTCTGACAAAATAATTTGATTCATACAAAAGTAAATCATCTCTTAAATTAAGATATTCTTTTGCAGCTTCAGCTTGTTTCTTTAATGGTCCAATTTGTCTTTCAATTTCAGTTATAATATCAGTAACTCTTGATAAATTAAGTCTTTCTTCTTCAAGTTTTTTCTCTGCTATGATTTTTCTTCTTTTATATTTTACTATACCTACAGCTTCATCAAACAATTCTCTACGATCTTCCGGTTTATTTGATAAAATTTTATCTATCTGACCCTGACCAATTATAGAATACCCTTCTTTACCAATACCTGTGTCATAAAATGTTTCATATATATCTTTAAGTCTACAGTCAGCTCCATTTAATTTATACTCTGTCTCACCACTTCTATATAATCTTCTTGAAACTTGGATTTCATCAAATGAAAGTGGTATCTTTCTATCAGTATTATCAATTATAAGATTTACATATGCAAAACCCTGAGCCTTTCTAAGTTCAGTTCCTGAAAAGATGACATCCATAGTCTCAGCACCACGAAGTTGTTTCATACTTCTTTCACCAAGAACCCAACGAACTGCATCTGCTATATTTGATTTTCCACTACCATTTGGACCAACAATACCTGTTATACCTTTTTCAAAAGTAAGTATAGTATCATTGGCAAATGATTTAAATCCATGAATTTCTATTTGTTTTAAATACATCTATACCTCTAATTTATCAAGTGCAACCTTTGCAGCATTTTGTTCAGCTTCTTTTTTTGATTTTCCAATTCCTTCCGCTAATTTTTTATCATCATAAAAAACTGCTATTTTAAATGTTTTATTATGATCTGGACCTGTTTCACTGACTATCTCATATTTCAAAATTTTATTATTAAAATTAGCTTTCTCTTGTAAAATTGATTTAAAATCATTGTAAGTTTTTGATAAATTCTCTTCAGTCAAAATAAATTTATATATAAATTCTTTTGCATCTTGTATTCCTGCATCTAAATATATAGCACCAATTATTGATTCTAATGTATCACACATAGTACTATTATTATTTTTCAGATTATCTCTACTTTCCCCATTTCCTATAAGTAAAAAATCATATAATTTGAGTTTTCTTGCCACATCTGAAAGATTTTCTTCACATACAAGTTTTGCTCTTGTCTTTGTTAGAGCACCTTCAGTATAATCAAGATATAAATTATACAAAAAATCAGAGCTGATTAATTCAAGTACTGCATCACCTAAAAATTCCAGTCTCTGATTTGTATGAATTTTATCAATATTATTCTCATTTGCATATGAAGGATGTGTAAGAGACAACAACAAATGTTCTTTATTTTTAAAAGAATATTTGATGATTTTTTCCAGTTCTAATATTTTATCATTATGCATTTTGTATTATATTTAAAGCATCATTTACAGTTTTTATTTTTAATAATTGACTATTTTCAATTTTAATTTTAAAAGTTTCTTCTGCTTCAATAATTAATTGAAATAAATCAATAGAATCAAGATGTAAATCATTTTTAAAATCAGCATTTAAATCAAGTTTATCTACATCAGTTTTTGCAAATTTTGCAATAATTTCTTTTAATTTGTTTACATTATTAGCATCCATAATTACCTCAAAATGAATATTTAAAATTATTAATCAAATTTTTATTTAAAAGTGATATGGTTTGTTCAATAGAACTAATATATTCACCAGTTTTTGAGTTGCCATGAATCTTAATTATAAGAGCATTTGTACCAAGTATTGGAGCACCCCCATAAATTGTAGCATCATATTTTGATAAAAGTTTTTTAAGTTTTGGTTTTATAAGTAAACCACCAAGCATACTTAAAAAAGAACTTTTGATTTCATCCTTTATGAGTCTTAATATAAGAGTTGCAGTACCTTCATAAGTTTTTAAAAATACATTGCCAGCAAAACCATCAGTTACAACAATATCACATATACCATACATTAAATCTCTTGCTTCTACATTGCCGATAAAATTAAGCGATGAATCCTCTTTTATAAGTTTGTATGTTTCTTTTGTCAGGTTATTGCCTTTATTTTCTTCTGTCCCAACACTAAGTAGCCCTATAGTAGGATTTTCTTTATCAAACATTAACTTATAATAAATATTTGAAAGTTTTGCATATTGATAAAGCCAAGTTGCTTTGCTATCAACATTACAGCCACTATCAATAAGAATCATAGGCATATTATTTGTAGGAATTATAGCACCAAGAACTGGTCTATCAACACCTGCTATTGGCTTTAATACAAATTGAGCTATTGCTATAAGAGCACCTGTACTACCCGCAGAAATAAATGCATCAATACTATTTTCTTTTAACATATTTGATGCTTTAACAATTGAAGAATTTGTTTTCTCTCTTATAGCAAATACTGGGTGGTCATTCATCTCAATTTTTTGATTGCAATCAATTAATTCTACTTTGTTGCTTTCAAAATTTTTAGACTTAAAACATTCTTTTATTTCGATAGCATTTCCAAAAATAGTAATTTTTAAATCATCATGTTTTTTTAATGAAGATATGATAGCATCTATACAAAACTCAAGACCATTATCTCCACCCATTGCATCAATTCCAATATTATACATATTAAGCCTTTGCTGATTCTTTATTATCTATTATAGTCTCCATATTATATGAACCGCAGTTCTTACATACTCTATGTGGCAATGTTAAAGCACCACATTTAGAACATTTTATTAAATTAATAGTTCCCATCTTCCAATTAGCTCTTCTTTTATTTTTACGAGCTTTAGAAGTCCTATTTTTTGGACATATAGACATAATATTCTCCTTTAATTTCCCATTTGTTTTGCAACTTCAGCAGCAAAATCTTCTTGTTTCTTTTCTA
>CADCOW010000134.1 GCA_902803205.1 uncultured Eubacteriales bacterium
GATGCAAATTATTTAGATAAAATAAAAAAATTGGCTGAAAGTTTATAAAAAAATTATGATTAACTTATGGAATGCTTGGCACGGATGCCATAAAATCAGTGCAGGCTGTCTTAATTGTTATATGTTTCGCCGTGATGCTAAATACGGTAAGGATAGCACAGTGGTTACTAAAACTGCTAATTTTAAATTACCAATAATGAAAAAGAAAGATGGAAGTTATAAGTTGCAAACAACTGATTATGTGTATGTCTGTATGACTTCTGACTTTTTTATTGAAGAAGCAGATGACTGGCGGTCAAGAGCTTTTGAAATGATGAAAATTAGGTCAGATCTTAATTTCTATATAGTGACTAAACGAATTGATAGATTTGATGAATGTAAGCCACATGACTGGAAAGATGGATATGATAATGTGACCATATGTTCCACTTGTGAAAATCAAGAAATGGCTGATTATAGGCTACCAATATTTTTGTCAGTACCGATAAAGCACAAAGAAATAATACACGAGCCAATGCTTGAAGCAATAGATATTAATAAATATTTAGAGAGTGGTCAAATAGAAAATGTCATTTGTGGTGGTGAGTCAGGAGATAATGCAAGACCCTGCAACTATGACTGGGTATTAAACACGCGAGAGCAATGTAAAAAATGGGGAGTGCCATTTTACTTTAAGCAAACAGGTGCTAATTTTATAAAAGATGGGAAAACTTATAAAATCCCACGAGCGATACAAATGTCACAAGCAAGAAAAGCAAATATTGATTTATAGACAATCTTTATAGGTTAACTTTATCATTAATTAAATTCATTTGAAAACTTTTTAATTATTTGTTATAATAGAAAGAAAAAAAGTATTAGCGAGTAGCCATTGGCGTAAATCCAGCTAAAGGCATCTCGCTTTTTTATTGCATAGATGTCTGAAAGGAAAGATTATGGAGTTAAATGAAAACTTAGCAAGAGAAAATGTTAGTAAATTACTAATGAATTATTCAGTACCTTGTATTATTTCGTTACTTGTAGGAGCACTATATAATATTGTTGACCAAATTTTTATAGCAAATGCAAGTTATCTTGGTTCATACGGTAATGCAGCGAACACTGTAGTATTTCCACTTACTGTTATAGCATTAGCAGTTGCAGTTATGATTGGAGATGGATGTTGTACATATGTTAGTATCAATCTTGGTATGAATAAAAAAGAAAATGTCAAATTAAGTATTGGAAATTCAATAATAATAACTATTTTTGGCAGTGTTGTTATAATGCTTACTTATTTAATATTTTCAAATCAAATAATTACAATGTTTGGTGGTACTGTTAATAATGAAACATTTGAATTTGCAAAAGAGTATTTTTATTATATAACAATTGGAATACCATTTTATATGTTTGGACAAGCTATGAATCCGATAATAAGAGCAGATGGTAGTCCTAAGTTTGCAATGTTATCAACTGTGGCAGGTGCAATTACAAATCTTATTTTAGATCCAGTATTTATTTATATATTTAGATGGGGAATGATGGGGGCAGCAGTTGCGACAGTAATAGGACAAATTGTAACAGTAATATTGGCTATATATTATTTGTGCGATATGAAAATTGTTAAACTTGAAAAACAAAATTTTGTTTTAAATATAAGTATTGTAAAAAATACCATAATACTTGGTGTAACAAGTTTCTTATCACAAATTTCACTTGTAGCTGCAATGGCTGCAATTAATAATATGATAAGAAAGTATAGTTTACAGGATCAAGTATTTAGTCAAGTGCAATATGCACAAATACCAATGGCAGTAGTTGGTATAGTAATGAAGTTCTTTCAAATTGTAATATCTATTGTAGTTGGTATGGCTGCTGGTTCTATTCCTGTTGTAGGATATAATATTGGAGCAAAACTATATAAAAGAGTCAAAGATATATTTATATTCTATGCCTCTATCAGATTTACTTACTTTTATTATAACAATTTATCTGATTTGCAAAGTGATGAAGGAATTTAATAAAAA
>CADCOW010000135.1 GCA_902803205.1 uncultured Eubacteriales bacterium
CTTCTGGTCTGATGACCAAAATGAACTCCAGCTTCTAAAAGCTGTTTCATAGAAATTGCACTCATTAAATTTTCCTCCTAGTTTTTTCACCTGTTTACACATGTAGCTAACCTTTCGGCACCAGGGCTACATACTTATATGTAAACATGCTATTAATAAATACTACAATATAATACCATAATTTTTGTAAAAAATCAACAAAAAAATGGGCGGATAACCGCCCACTTATAATACTTTAATATCTATATATAAGATATTATTGTGTTGCATTTAATAAATATGGCTTATCATATACTCTTTGACCATTACTATCAATTCTAAAACCATCAAGAGTATTAGTATTTGTAAGCATCATACCATATATATTTCTTGTATATATTTCTTCATTTGTAAATCCATTTGTTGCCTTATCATCTGGTTTTATGAAATAATAATCTTTTCCATCTATAGTATTCCAACCAGTTAAAAGAGTACCTGTTTGAGGATTACTGTAATACCAGTAATTAGTTTTAGGATCAAGTATCCATCCTATAACAAGTGAACCATAGTTATCGCCTTGAACTTCAGAAAGATAATATACATTTCCATCTTCAGTAGCATACTTACCAGCAAGTACATTTCCATATGCATCAGTTCTATATGTTTTAACCACATTATTAGCATCAGTGATAACTACCCATTGATTGCCAATTGATTCAAATGTATTTTTGTTACCAATTTTAAGTTCTATTTTATTTGTATTTTGGTCAAATAAGTAGAACTTACCACTCTGTTCATTTTCAGCAACCCATACAGTTTGTCCAACGATTGGAACTACTGCACTTGAGTTATTACCATAATTTAATGTTCCTATATTAATTTCATTTACTAATTTTTTATCGGTAAGAACAGATGATTGAGTACGTCCACTTCCTCCACCACCGCCTCCACCACCGCCACCGCCAGGGTTATATGGTCTTGGTTTTGGATTTGGTTTTTCGTCTGCTTTCCATATGGCATATATAGTATCAAGTGGTTCCATACCAACTACTGTTTCATTAGTTATAACATCACCTTTACCATCCTTTGTACTACACCAATAATCTAATGTGTAACCTGATCTTAAAGCTTCTACAAGTAATAATTCATTATAAGTATAATTATTTCCTACAGTTACTGAGATAGTACTCATATTTACTGTACCACCATTGCTATCAATATTTACTACTACTTCATCTCCATCATCTATAATAATATCAATAGCATTCTCTTTTGCTTTTTTAAGTTCTTGATAAGCATCATAAAGTTCTTTTGCAGTATAAGGATGTGATTTTTGCTCAGCTCTTATATCAGATGCTTTATTTATAGCATCTTGAAGTCTTGTACGTACTTCTTCATTTATAAGAGTTCCAAGTTTTGTTATTGCAGCTACAATTTCATTTGAAAGAAGAGTTTTATTATCTTCTCTTTCTTGATTAAGTACATAATTAAGAGTAAGGTTTTTAGTATTATTAATTATTGTAGTATCTTTATTAAATACAGCCGTTCCTTCAAGAATATTTTTATAAATATATTCTTTTGAGTTGCTATCTGGAACTGCATTATCAAATATATTTTTTAGTCTATCTCTTAATACATTATAATTATCAGCAGAAGTAATCTTATCACTATCTGCTACATAGAAATTTTCATCAAATTCTATGCCACTTATATTACATATTACATTTACTTTGTGTTTCTTTATATAATTTACTGATTTTGCAGAATTTAAACTTAAATCAAATTTTGCAACACCATATAGGTTATCAGTAGTTGTGTAAACTCCATCAACCGCGCTTCCATCATTCATCTTATATGCATAATTACCTATCATTTCTTTATCAAATGATAAGAATGCTGTAGAATCTATATTCTCCGCTTCACTATTTTTATATGGAAGACTTAGAACCATAGTAGCAACATCTATAGTATATTCATAAGGTGCTACTTTACCTAAAGTATTATTAAATGAATTTATAAGTGTTTTATTAGTAGCATATTTATTTATAACTATATAGTGATTTACAGTACAATTTGTATTTATAGCATTTGCTATATTAGGATCATTATTTAATGTATTTTTTACAGTTGCAAGATTAAGTAATGATAATTTAACACCATTATTATATACTTCTATAGTATTAGGAATATTACCTGCACCTGCTACATTGCTTAATTCATAATTATTTATAACTACATCACTACTTGGCATATTAAATGTGTTTGCTGTAGAATTTTCATTTAAAAGTACATTATTTGTTATTGCAAAAGTTCTTTTACCATTTGCAGATCTTATAGTTACTTCTGTACCTTCTGCAACAGAATATACTTTTGCAGAGTATGTATCAAAAGTTACAGTTTGGTAACTACCTGCATTCATAGCATAAATTGTATTATCACCTACTAATACAAGTCTATATTTTCTTTCAGATAAATCATTGGTAGTTGTATATACTACTACACCATTTCTTATCACATCATCATGATTTGCTACTACAGTATCATTTGTTCCTTTTGCAACTACAAGATAATATGTACCTTTAGTTAATCCTGTAAAACTTGGATTTGTTGACCAATCTTTTACTATATTATATCTATCATCAAGTAAGGCATATGATACACCAGTTTTTGGTGAAATAGTAATTGTGCCATTTGCATA
>CADCOW010000136.1 GCA_902803205.1 uncultured Eubacteriales bacterium
GGTGTACAATTTTCTGATAATAAATCCTCTTCTGGTGGTCCAAGTAATGTATCTACAATTCCAGTAATTGGTCTAATTGGAAATTACCTTGCAAATGAAATATATCAGTTTTCGGATGGTGATTTATATGATGATGAAGGTAATAAAATTGCACCATTAAAATTGCAGGAAGGATTACCTATAATGCGAGTATCTGAAGATGAAACCATAGAATGGACACCAGTTTTTAAAAACATAAGTGTTACTGGGCAACCCACTATAAGCGAATGTTATATTATTTTATCATATAAACCATTTACTGATTTAGGATCTTTATCAAACAATGATGATTATGTAAAAATGGATGGCATTGCGAAAGGATCTTGGGCAGAAACTACTAGTAAAAAAGTTGAAATTAAATTTGAAGCAGATAGAAATTCATATGTATATGCTAAATGGGTTCCAAAAACTGATTGGACAACTATAAATGGAAACACATATTGGGAAACTACACTTGATATAGAGAATTGCAGTACCTATACAAGTATAAAAGAATAATTAAATAATTGTTAAAGTAAAAAAATCAGGTTTTTTATATTATATAAACCTGATTTTTTATTTTAAGAAGATTATACTTTATAAAATCTTAAAAACATTATACTAATTATTTTATTATATTATTATATGTAATTTATAAAACATATTCAATACATAATATTATGTGTAAAAAGATTGTAAAACGAGATATTATGTTCTTGAAATTTTTTTATTAAATTTATATAATAATATTTATGGCAAAAGAATATGACTTAAATAAAGAACGACTTAAATTTATATTAATTTCAGCAACATTTGGAACAATTGGTGTTGTCACTCATTTTATACCGCTTTCATCTACTGCCATAGTATTTTATAGAGCATTGCTCGGTGGTATATTTATTATTATTATAACTTATGCTTCAGGCAAGGCAGTAAATATAAAGGCAATGGGTGATAATTTTTTTGTTTTGATTTTGACTGGTTTTTTTATGGGATTAAATTGGGTATTCCTATTTGAATCATTTAGAGTATCAACAGTTGCTATAGGTACTGTTTGCTATAATACTATGCCAATATTTTTACTAATTTTAGCTTCATTTATATTTGATGAGAAAATAACATTAAAAAGTGGCATTTGTATATTTGTAGCAACTATAGGAGTAGCGTTAGTTTCAAATATTATAAATACTGGTATCAAATCAAATGAAGTTCTTGGTTGTCTTTATGGTATTCTTGGTGCTATTAATTATGCACTAATTATTGTTTTCAATAGAAAACTTAATCATATAGAAACATATGATAAAGTAATATTTCAGTTTATTTTTTCTGCAATAATTATGTTTCTTTATGTAGTTTTAATACAAAGAAAAGGATTGTTTTTTGAAGATAATATAAATAATAAAGATTTAGTAATAGGCATAATTTGCATTTTGTTGATTAGTTTTGTGCACACGGGTTTTTGTTATGTGCATTATTTTAATGCTGTGTCAAGATTAAAAGCTGAAACAGTTGCTATTCTTACATATATTGATCCTGTAGTTGCATTATTTCTATCTTATTTTGTTTTAAAAGAGAAAACTACAGGTATTCAGATGATAGGAGCAGGTCTTATTTTATTTTCAACATTGGTAAATGAGATAACTAAAAAATAATATATATTTAAACTTAAGGGCACCTCGAAAAACTCCGTTTTTCGAGTGTGTGCCAAGCTGGAACCTTAAATTCGTCGCATTTTATGAAAGCAAGCTTTCAAAAATGCTCCTTTTTAGAGGTTCCCTTAAAAATTTACAAATTATATAATTTAAATTATGGAGTATAAATTGCAAAGCAAAAGTAAAAAAGTAGTAATAATAACTGGAGTAACTTCTTTCCTTGGAAGAAGTGTAGCTGGTTTTTTATTGTCAAAAGGATTTATTGTTTTTGGTATAGTAAGACCTTATTCTAATAAGATAGATATTATCAAAAATATAAATGGTCTTAATATTATTAAATTAGATTTTGAATCTCTTTCATCAAATGATTTTAAGAATTTAGAAATGAAATCAAATGATAATAAAGAAATATTAGATGTAATAAAAAATATACAAGAGTTAAATTGTGATATTAGTTTTATTCATTTTGCTTGGGGTTCTACACTTGATAGAACAAATTTTGCAAAACAAATGTTAAATATAGATATGAGTTTAAAAGTTCTTGAGTTTGCTAAAATTTTAGGCTGTAATAGATTTATTTTCGCTGGTTCGCAAGCTGAAATGTCTGAATCTGCTTATGGAATGGCAAAAAAACAATTTGCAAGTGCTGGAAATATTTTTTTAAAAAAAACAAATATGAAATTCATACATTTCCGTATTTTTTCAATATATGGGAAAGAAGATAGAGAGACTTCTTTATTAAAACAACTTGTAAAATCTTTTAAAGAAAATAAAGATATTGAATTAAGTTCTTGTTACTATAAATGGAATTATTTATATATAGATGATTTCACAAGTATTGTATATACTTTTATAAATAAAAATGTTGATACAGGAACTTACGATATTGCAAGTGATGATACAAGATTATTAAAAGATTACGTTATAGAAGCTCATCATGTTTTTAAAGCAAAAAATGAATTATTATTTGGTAAAAGACCTGATAGTTTAGAAAAATTTGCAATACCGAATATTAAAAATACATTAAAAGCAGTAGGTCATATTAAATTTACAAAGTTTTCAGATGGTATAATTAAATTGTAATTTAAAAATTTTTATGTTATAATATAAATTCGCATTGATATTATATACTAATTTAGATTTATTGAATGATAAGGTATAAATTATAATTGAGAAAAGGTGATTGATTTGGAAAAAGAATGGATAAAAATTAGAGGAGCAAGTGAACATAATTTAAAGAATGTTGATGTTGATATTCCAAGAAATGAACTTGTAGTTATAACTGGAGTTTCTGGAAGTGGCAAGTCAAGTCTTGCTTTTGATAC
>CADCOW010000137.1 GCA_902803205.1 uncultured Eubacteriales bacterium
TATCAAGGAGTACTTATGGCAGGAAACACATGTGGAAAATTATATAGGGTAACAACTTTTGGCGAATCGCACGGCAAGGCAGTTGGTGCCATAATTGATGGCTGCCCAAGCAACATTGAACTTTGTGAAAGCGACATCCAAGTTTATTTAAATCGTCGCCGCCCAAATGCATCTGAATTATCCACACCTCGCGCTGAAAAAGACAAGGTGGAGATTTTATCTGGAGTATTTGAAGGAAAAACTCTTGGAACTCCTATTTGTGCTATAGTAAGAAATGAGGATATAGGAACATCAGAGTATGGTGTTTTAAAAAATGTTTATAGACCAGGTCATGCAGATTATACTTATGAAAAAAAATATGGCATAAGAGATTATAGAAGTGGAGGAAGGTCATCAGGAAGAGAAACTATTGGGCGAGTTATTGGTGGAGCAGTTGCTGCAAAAGTTTTAAAAGAAAAAAATATACTTGTATCTGCTCGTGGAAATTATGACTTATCAATGCTTTCAAATGAAAATGGAGATATTGATTTTGAAAATATAAATGATTCTATAGGTGGCATAGTTGAGTGTAAAGTGATGGGATGCCCTGCAGGACTTGGTGAACCTGTGTTTGATAAACTTGACGGCGAACTTGCAAAAGCCTGTATGTCAATAGGAGCTATAAAGGGAGTTGAGATTGGTGCCGGTTTTGATGCTGCCAATATGACAGGTTCTGAAAATAATGATGAGATGGCAGCTGGTGAAAAATTTTTATCAAATAATGCTGGTGGCATCCTTGGTGGTATAAGCAATGGTGATGATATAATTATAAGAGTTGCTGTAAAGCCTACACCTACAGTTGCAAAAAAGCAGAAGACAATCGATATCTATGGAAATGAGACTGAAGTAGAACTCAAAGGCCGAAATGACATTTGTATCGTTGACCGCGTCGTTGTTGTTGTAGAATCAATGGTTGCAATGACAATCCTTGATTACTACTTGCAAAATCTTAAGTCATAACATTTAATGTATTATGCAAATAAAATAACAAGGTTTTATCATAACTTAAATTCAGGTGTGTATATCAAACCAAGATGATTCTATTGAAAAAATAAGCAATTTGTGGTAAACTACAATAAAGGAGTCGGAATGAAAAAAGTAGCTGTAGATACAAAAATAAAAACTACAAATAACGATGTACCTGAAGATAGGATAAAAAAATTCAATAAGGAATTTAAGGTAGCGACCCTTATGGATGATTTGAAATTTCGTTTGGTTTGCGAGTCTAAAGGTGTGATAGAGGAAATATTAAGAGTTGTTCTTAAAGATAATAAATTAGTAGTAATAGAGGCTATAAAGCAAGAAACTGAAGATATGCCAATATTCCATGGAGTAATACTTGATTGTAGATGCCGACTTAAAACTAAAGAGCTAGTTGATATAGAAGTGCAAGTAGCATTAGATGATGATCCAGTGAGAAGGATGAGATACAATGAAGCCATGCTCACAATTAAAAATTCTCCAAAGAAAAAACGATTTAAATATAAAGATATACCAAATGTGATACTTATAATGTTTTGCCAATTTGATTTATTCAAAAAAGGTAAAGCAATTTATGAAATAGATAGAGTTGTAAATGGAATAAAAGTTAAATCAGATAATGGTGTCCGTGAAATCTATGTAAATACAACTGCAAAAACATCCGACAAAAAGTTGCAAAGTTTATTTAAAATAATGACAACTATAGCAGAAATTGATAGTAAGACATTCCCAAAATTGTCTCAAAAGAAAATAGAAGTAAATGATTTATATTTAGGAGGTGACAAAAATATGGCAGGATTAGATTTAATGATGTATAAAGATGGAGTTAAAGATGGAAAGCAAGAGGGAAGAGAAGAAGGAAGACAAGAGTTAATGATTAAACTTTATAAGGATAATATGGTTTCAAAAGAATATGCTTCAAATGAATTGCACATATCTATTGATGAATTTATTAGACTCGTAAAGTAGAGAGCACAGAATTAAAAGGATTAAATATAAATTAAAAAACAATGAAAAACTATAATGCAGAAAAATTAGTAGAGATGTCTAAACTTTCAAATGAAGGCAGAATTTTAATGCGACTTTCTACATATATTAGAGAGAGAGAGTATCTCTTTTAATAGATAAATTATATTGCACTTTTTATAATATAGAAAATCTAAATATTAGAGTTATTTTACTAAGCCAAGATTTAAAAGCCGAAGTCTGATAGGACTCAGGCTTTTTTATTTATAAAATAAATGAGTAAAAATGAAAGGAGAGTTAAAAATGAATAATCCAAAGATTTCTTTAATAGGTGAGTCAATGGTTGGGAAAACAAGTTTTATTTTGTCCAGCATTGATAATTGTGAAAATTATGAAAATTTGAGGAAAATAGTGAAAAGGAATAACAGTGGACAAACGAAAATACAGACAAATTATAAAATTGTGAAAAGCGGTAGTGGAGATATAGTCCTTGAATCTATAAAATTTGATGAATCTGTTTATGATGACAAAGCTAAAATTAGTAAATTGGAAAATCTATTTAAGAATTATATTGATGTGAACAAGATTAAGAGTTGTAAAGATGATTGTTTTATAGAAATGAATGCAGTACTGGACATTGAAAAATATGAAAAATTGATAAATAGTATTGAGAATGTTGGCCTTATTAAAAGTATAACATTTAAATTACTTGGAAGTGAAAAAGTTATATGTTTATTAGATAAATATAAATTTGAATCAATTACATTTAGTGATTGTCGGGGTTTTTTTGATGAAACTGAAGAAACAAGAAAAAATTACAATGAGATTAAAAGTAAAATATCAGACAATAAAATTAATATTGAAAAAGATGATAATTCGGAATTCACAGAGTATATATTAGAAGAGCGTGGGTTAGTTGATACAGACTATGTCATTCTACTTGTTAAAAGTTCTGGTTTATCTATGACAAAAGAGTATAAAGATTTATATGGTAAAATATTTGATTACATTATGAGAAATAATGATTTTATGGTTTTGGGAAGACAAGATAGATTAACGCAGTATCTTGATGAAAAAGATAGTTTTGATGAGACTGAGTATAGAGAATTGCACAATGAAGGTTCTGAGACATATAAAAAAATTGGGTGGAAGTACATTAATACATTTAATGAAACTACTAAATTAATAAGTGATTTTACAAATAATAATAAATTAAAATTACAAGAATATTTATTGCCAGAATTAAAACTTGATGATGATAAAGATGAACAAGTTAATAACAGGTTAATAGGAATGTATTATGATATTCAATCTTATATCCTAGACATTGTATTATGTAAAATAAAAAGCAATACTGACAATATGTTTATTGCTTCAAAGTATTTAAATGATGAAGGTGTTAAAAGAATATTTAATAAAAAAATTGATGAAATGGTAAACATTAAGTATGAAAAAAGATTTAATGATATCAAAGAAGTAGTTAATTTTGATAGATTAAAACAAAATATAGATAATGAATTTACAGCAGGTGAATATGGGTTAGTGGGACCACGATATGGAATTACCACATATATATGCGGATATGGACTGATTGGCAAGTGTGGATATGCTATTAATAGATATTGCTTTTCATTAATACATGATTTTTCAAATGAATTACTTTCAAATGATAATGAAAAAATAAGAATTATCGGCAGGGCAATTCAAGATGTTCTTTACAACAATTTTTCAGTTTATTATAGTACATTTGGATGTAGATTTATAAGTATATATGAATTAAAAAATATTTTAGATGAATTTGGACAAGAAAATATTAAAGATAGCAATATAGAAATAATATTAAAGAATGTATTACATGAATATATTAAACAAATTTGCAAATATTTATGTGAAATGCAAAAAATTAAAGATTAGTATGATTAAAAATTTATAAAAAATATAAAAAATGGAGGATAGTTATGTTTTGTCCAAATTGTGGAAATCAAATGAAAGAAGGAGCAGTATTTTGTAGTAACTGTGGCTATAGGAATGAAGGTAGTTCAAGTAAAGGGTTAAATTTTAATTTTAACAAAATCCCATTTGTACCAATCTTATGTTTGGTAGTTATAGTTATAGTTGTTTTATTAGTAAAGAATTTATTTTTAAGTGGAAGTAGTTTTAAGGGTGAAAAAATAGTGACAAATTATAGCATTGAGGGTGAAGAACCAACAGTAGAAGAGAGTTTTAGGAGTGAAGAACTTGTGACTAATTACAGTGAGTCAACTACAATTGATAATATGGAAACATTAAGTGGAAGTAATTTTGGGAGTGCAAAACTAGTGACAAATTATAGTGAGTCAACTACAATTGATAATATGGAAACAGTTAAATTTGGTTCTTATCCACAATCAGATGTAAGCGGAAATACAAAGGAACCTATAGAGTGGATAGTGCTTGAAAGGCAAGGGGATAAGGAGCTTCTATTAAGTAAATACACTATTGATTGTAAGTGTTACAATGATGAACTTAAAGATGTTACTTGGGAAAATTGCACATTAAGAAATTGGATCAATAATGACTTTTATAATAGTGCATTTAGTAGTAGCGAACAAAATAAAATAATAACTACAAATGTCATGAATTATAATAATAATATTACTTATCAACCATATTATGATTATAGTATTTATGATAATAAACATATATATGAAGATGGAGGAAACAATACCAATGACAAAATATTTTGTTTAAGCATTGATGAAGTAATGAAGTATTTTTATCAATCTGATATGGTGGATAGTGATAACAAAAGACTTGCCACAAGAGGTACAAGTTATGCAAAAACTGTAAATAATCATGGTTATACTTTAGTAGTAGAAGATAACAATGATTGGTATGGTGGAAATAGTTATTATTGGCTCCGGTCACCAGGCTACGCTCAGAATTATGCTGCGTGTATCAATTATGACGGTTATCTCGATCTAATTAGTGTCTATGTGAACGATCATACTTATGGTGTTCGTCCGGCTCTTTGGGTTAAGAATTAAATTTATAGTGTAAGGGGGAAAAGTATGTTTTGTCCAAATTGTGGAAATCAAATGAAAGAAGGAGCAGTATTTTGTAGTAACTGTGGCTATAGGAAAGAAAGCAGTGTAAGTAATGGGGCAAGCTTTAACCTTAATAAAATCCCATTTGTGCCAATCTTATGTATGGTAGCTATAGTTGTATTGGTTATGATTGGATATAATGCATTTAATAATAGAACTTGTAGATATTGTACTAATAAAGTTTATAAGCAAGGGCTGTGTAGAGATCATTATACGTAAGAAGTTTTAAAAAGTAATATTAGTGACTTCGCATCTGGAAATAAAAATATTAAAGATGCTGTAAATGACATTTATGATAAGTCATTTAATAAAGATGAAAAGAAACAAATACAAGATTCGTTAGACAACATCAAAAATAGTCTTGGAGATTTATTTAAATAGCATTAGTAAAAAAAGCTTAATGCTGATATTTTTTATAAAAGCTATAGGAGGTAGTATATGGTAGTATGCAGTAAATGTGGTCAAGTTGTAGACGAAGGCAAATTTTGTGAGAAGTGTGGTAGTCTACTTGTGCCAAAGGAAGGTGTAAACCCAAGTGATATTAGTAATATGGTAAATAATCAAAGCTCAGGTGGAAGATTTTTTGATAAGATAAGTTCATCAATGAATAGAGCTGCATCAGATTTGATGGCTATAAAAAGTGATTTTAGTAATGGTATTTTGATTTGTAAAATAAGTAAAATACCAAATATGCAAGAAAAAAAGATAAAAATTGATGACACAGAAACATTGTTTTATAATAACGGTACAGGTTTTACAAAGTATAATCAAACATTTACAACCCAGGATAAAGATTTTTTGTGTTTTTATGTGAAAAATGTCACGATTATACAAAACACTTTTATTGTAGATATAAAAGCACCAATTAAAAATCTAAATGATGTTGATGTAATAAGTGAAAAAGCGACATTTAATTTGGAACTTAAAGTAGAAGACAATGATAAGTTTTTTAATTCGCTTATATCAATAAGGCAAGATACATGGAGAGTTATAGACCTTAATTCTATGCTATCAATGACATTAAATAAAATCATTAGTGATAATACTATTAGTATGCTAAAAAATGATGGTAATATTGATGTAAGAGATGTAAAGGGTCAGTTAAGTAAATTTTCTGATGAAATAATTAAATTAATAAATGATGAAGTCGCAAAATATGGCTTAAACGTTCAGTTATTGAGGTTGTTTAATGTGGAAACAAACATACAAGAAATAAATAAAATATTAATTGATAATTTATATAAAAATTATAGTGAGTAGAAACATTGCTATTTAGTAGAAAATAATAACAACTATTGCATTTTGCAAAGAAATAGCGATATAAATGGCAGTTGCAGCTGCCATTTTTTTGTGATAAAATAATGATGTATGTTTAATAGTGCAGAAAAATTAATATTCAAAAAAACTTACAAGTTATTAATATCAATAATGTTTTTGCTACTTGCAACTTGCACAATTATGTCATCTTGCTCAAATCTTGATATTCAACAAATCAGCGAGTCTTCTAGTACTGAAACAACTATTGAAGAGTCCACCACAGCCTTTGCCGACCTCCCAGAAGAAGAGCAAGAAAGCATACTATATTCTCCAAATGAGGATTTTAAGCATGTGGGAACTCGTGATAAGCAAGATATATTTTGTTTTGCAGGAGACATTATCTTAGCAGAAAGACCAAGAGTAGCATATGATAAAGGTGGAATTGATGCTATAGTAGATAAAGGCATAAGATTATTATTTGAAAATAGTGATTTAAATATTGCAAATCTTGAATGTTGTATAACTGATGAAGCAGTAAATAGAGCAGAGAAAGAATGGACATTTGCACTTCCTACAAAATATGTGAATGCTATAAAAGAAGCAGGAATAAAACTACTAACTTTGGCAAATAATCATATATTAGATTTTGGCACAGATGCACTTTTAAATACGATTAAGGTTCTTGATGATAATAATATTTTTCACATAGGTGCAGGAGAAAATATAAGAGAAGCGAGCAAAATATATATAAAAGAAATAGAAGGCAAACGATATGCATTTATAGGTGCTTCGGCTGTTATACCACATGAAAATTGGAAGGCAAATGAAGATAGAGCAGGAGTTGCAAATGGTTATGACGCTATGACTATTTGTAATAGAATTATAAATTTAAAAACAAAATTATCTATTGATAAAGTTATAGTTTATATGCACTGGGGAAGAGAACTTGAAATATATTCTGGAGAGATGCAGCAGATGATAGGTAGAAGACTGGTTGATGCTGGAGCAGACCTTGTAGTTGGAACCCATGCACATGTAGTTCAAGAGATAGAGTATTATAACAATGTTCCTATAGTATATAGCCTTGGA
>CADCOW010000138.1 GCA_902803205.1 uncultured Eubacteriales bacterium
AAAGGAATAATTATTAGTGCCTGTGCCACTTTATAAATTTTATCATTAGATCTCATAAAAGCTGTTCCAGAAAATACAAAGAAAAACTGAAATGCAAAATAAAAATAATATATTAACTTATCAACTATATTATCAAATTTGTTATTTTTAATTATTATAGGCACTATTTTGCCCCCTTTCTATTTATTACAACTATGATTGTCTTATATATTATAGATAAATCTTTCCATAATGAGAAGTTTTTAATATATTCTGTATCAAGTTTTACGACTTCTTCAAAATCTTTTATATCTGACCTTCCACTTACCTGCCAAAGCCCTGTAATTCCTGGCTTGATAGCAAGTCTTGCTCTATGATGAAGTTCATATTTATTCCATTCATCAAGTGTAGGTGGTCTTGTGCCTACTACTGACATATCACCCTTTAATACATTTATAAATTGTGGAAACTCATCAATTGATGTTTCTCGTATAAAATTTCCAATACCTTCAATTATTCTTGGGTCTTTTTCTATCTTAAACATCATTTGATCTTTATTCTCATTTTTTGATTCAAGTTCTTTTTTTCTTTCTTCCGCATCCATATACATACTACGGAACTTTATCATTTTAAAAATTTTACCATTCTTGCCAACTCTATCTTGCACAAAAAAAATCGGACCTTTTGATTTTAAATATATCATAGGCCCTATAATAACACTTAAAATGATAGTTATGATAGTGCCAATTATAGATAACACAATATCCATCAATCTTTTTACAATCAACTGCAAAGGATTGATAGTGTTTATACTACTTGTTATAACTACCATATCAGCAAGATTATCAACTTGAAGCTTATTATTTGCAAATGCTATATCATCTATTCCTTCATATACTATGTGAAGGACTATCCCAGTAAGACTTAATTTTCTTATTAAATCTTCTGATTTATAATTCCCTATTGATATAAATATTTCATCTACATATTCAGTCTTTAAATAATCAAATAACTTTTCTTTTGTTGAAACAACCTTAATACCACTTACTTCTTTTATTTCAACATCATCAAGAATAATCAATCCTTTTATCTTTATATCACTTATAGCACTTTCAATTTTCTTTATTATTGTTTCAGCTTTATCTTTTATAGTTATAATAATTAATTGTCTATTGGTTTTATTTTTTAAAAATTTTTTTAATATAGACTTATAAATTAATCTTACTATATAAGATAATACTAAATATATTGGAATAAATGTTATGATTACATTTCTTGATATATCATCACTTGTCTTGCTTAAAAATAAATAAATTATTAAAAATATATCTGTCAGTAATACTTGTTTTATAGTTGCATAAAACTCAAGTTGTTTACTTCTCTTAAGCACATCTTGCATACTATTAAATATATAACAAGTAATTATATTTAAAACTATCAATACAATAAGTGCTGATCTATATGATTTATTATCAAAAAGTTCAAAACTTCTATGTCTTATAAAATAAGCTAATATGAAAGAAACTTCCATACAAACTATATCAATCAATATAAAATCAATATGTTTTGCTAATCTTCCTTTTGTACTGGTGTACATTGATATTTATTTCCTCTATCCATATTCTATATTTTAACTAAGACTTAAGTTGTGAATATTATTTAAGAAAATTTTTATGTTTTTTTACAAACTCATACTCTTCTTTAGTTGTTGGATAATGTTTCTTTCTTAATTTTGCAGTTATAAATTGATTGAACAATCTTGTTATGACAGCCCAAAGTGGTACTGAAATTAACATTCCTACAAATCCAAATAATCCACCAAATAATATAATAGAGAAAAGTACCCAAAAACTTCCAACTCCAGTCTTATCTCCCAAAATCTTAGGACCAATAATATTTCCATCAACTTGTTGTAATATTAAAATAAACACTAAAAATACATATGGTTTTAATGAAAATGGTTCTTCTAAAATAATGAGTATAAATGATGGTATAGCACCAACAAATGGTCCAAATACTGGAATTATATTTGTAATTCCTACAATCACTGCAATAAGTGGTGTATATGGCATTTGCATAATTATACAACAGACATAGCATATGATTCCAATTATTAATGAATCTAAAAACTTTCCTACAAAAAATCCTTCAAATACTTGTTTTGCATATCTTACTTCTACTAAAATCTTCTGTGCAATATCCTTTCTTGTTAATGCAAATAAAATTTTCTTCAACTCACTTATTAATTCTTCCTTCATATTGAGAGTATAAATCATAGCAATAATACCTATAAAGAAATTCATAACAGCACTTACACTCACTGCAAAACCTGTATATAATCCTGACATAATAGCACTATAATCAAGTTTTGATGCATTGTCTCTAAGTCCTGCAAGGTATGAATTAATTTCAGACAAAATATTTTTTGCCACATCATTATCTGTACTCTCTTCAAAATTTCCTACAAACTCTCTTGCATTAACTATATATCCACCTGCTCTACTGGTAAAGCTTGATAAAGAATTATAAAGTTGTGGTACAAATAAAAATATCACTCCTATAGTAAATAATAAAACCACAAGCACACAACTAATAGTTGCAATAACTTTAGAAAACCGTGCTATCCTTTTATTCGCCTTTTTATTGATAAAATCAACAATAATATTATAAAGTGGTGCGAGAATAAATGTCATCGCCCATCCTAAAATTATAGGCGTAAGTATTTGAAATATTTTTTTTATGAAATCAATAAATGTATTGATATGTATGAAGAAAAAAACCAGTAGCATTATAATAACCGCAATAAGGAAAATATACTTAATAGTATCTTGATTCATAATCTCTTTTATAGGATTCTTAATTTTCTCAAATTGTTCATCCTTAAAGATCTTATAATCCTCATTCTCAATATTTTCTAATCTCTCAATATTAACTATTTCATCTACATTTTTTTGTTTTTCATTATTTTTTCTTTTAACTTTTTCGCTTTTCATAATTATATTATACCAAAATTATTTTATTTTTGCAATTCTTATGGATTACCTATAAATTTTAATTGATATATAAGGAATAATCCATAAATTATATATAACAAAATTCCTTGCCATCTTTTTGTTTTCCCTTCAAATAAAGGTGGTAAACAAAGTATCAGCATGACAATGAGTACAAGTGGAATATCAACTATAAGTGAGGAATTTATACCATTTATCATCTTAGATGTAGGTAATTCAAATGGTGAAAAAATTGCAGCAAGTCCTGTTACATTTACAATATTTAAAAAATTTGCTCCTATAACATTGCCAATAGAAAGGTTTTTATGTCCTTTTATAATTGATGTTATAGCAGTAGAAAACTCTGGTAGTGAAGTGCCAAATGCTATAAGTGTAAGTCCAATAACTGATTCTGGCACACCATATCTCCTCGCAATTAAAGTTCCATTATCTACAAGCATATTTGATGCTATTGCAATAACTATTGCTGAACCCACAAGTATCAATACTGACTTCAACACCAAAAAATTATTATCATCATTTTTTTCAATATTATTCTCATGTTCTTTTACATCTTCTTTTATATTTGTTTTTATAACATAACAAACATATATAATAAATATTGAAAACAATATAAAACCACTAATTCTGTCAAATCTATTAAATAAAACTGCAAATATTACATACAAAAAATATGAAACAAAGAAAAATGTAACTGGTATTTTTAAAGATTTTTTATTTACTGAACCTGGTGCAAATACAAGTGTCGTTGCAGCAATAAGTGCAGTATTACAAATAATTGAACCAAGTACATTGCCATATGCTATATCCCCATGACCTTTTATAGCACTTGTCACTGAAACCATAGTTTCAGGGAGTGTTGTCCCTATTGATACGATTGTTGCACCAATTACTATTTCTGATATGTTAAAAAATTTAGCAATGTCTGTCGCTGCATCAACAAAAAAATCTGATGACTTTATAAGTAATACAAATCCTATTATTATTAATACAAACTCCATAATACACCTTCACTTTTTTTTATTTATATGATGTCATTGGACTTACTTCTTTACCATTTTTTCTGTCATAGTAGTTATTTATAATTTCAACTACCTTTCCTGAAAGAAGTAACACACCTATTAAGTTTGGCAATGCCATAAGACCATTAAATGTATCAGATACATCCCAAACAAGATTTAAACTTACAGATGAGCCAATAACTATAAAGAAGATATATAAAACTTTATAAACAATTATAGACGATTTACCAAATAAATATTCAATAGTTTTTGAACCATAATATGACCATCCAAGAACAGTTGAAAAAGCAAAAAGAGTAATTGCAATCGCAAGAATTTTTCCTGCAATATGTGATAATCTATTTGAAACTGCAAGAGTAACAAGTGAAACTCCATTTATATTTTCCACATGAATAGAATCAATCATCGGATTACCATTTTCATCATATATCAAATTCTTATTTGTATGATAAATAGGATTAGCATTGATTTTTAAAATATTACCAAAGAAATAAGAATTGTCATTTGTTTCATTATCTTCTAATGCTTCTACATAATAAGTCTTGCCATACGATTTTATTTCTATATAGTTTTTATTATCATTAGGCTTCTCCTTATATGCTATTGCATTATTGCTATTATCAAGTTTTATTGGCATCTTATAATACTCTGTATCAACTAATTTTAATTCTCCATTTTCATTTTTAAGTGATTCAGCAATACATACGATAGTTTCCTTATCAGTCAAATTATTTAATGCTTCATTAAGTGATGGTGCTTTAATAGTTGATGATAATATAATAAGTGATGTAAATGTGCAAACTATAATTGTATCAAAGAATACTTCAAATATTCCCCATAATCCTTGCTTAACTGGCTCTTTTTCATTTGATGCAGAATGTGCTATAGCACTTGAGCCAAGTCCTGCTTCATTTGAGAATGCACCTCTTTTAAATCCATAAGTAATTGCTCTTTTTAAAACAGTTCCGAAAACTCCTCCTGCTATTGCCTTTGTTGTAAATGCACCAGTAAATATATCAACAAATACACTTGGAATATATCTAAAGTTCATAGCAACAATTATTATACCTATAATAACATAAAAAACAGCCATAAAAGGCACAAGTTTTTCTGTAACTTCACCAATTCTTGTTATTCCACCAAATATGATAAATCCAGCAAGCACTGCTATAACCGTTCCAACAAGAATATTAGGAATACCAAAATTTGCTTTAAGTGCTTCCGCTATAGAATTAACTTGTGTCATATTACCAATTCCATAAGTAGCAATAAATGTGAATAAGGCAAATAATATGGCAAGTGTTTTACCAAGTTTTTTAAATCCAAGGTCTTTTCCTACACCATTTTCAAGATAATACATAGGTCCGCCACTATAGCCTAAGTCTTTATCATAATTTCTATAATATATGCCAAGTACAATTTCTGCAAAATGTGTTCCCATACCAATTATGGCACATATCCACATCCAAAAAATTGAACCAGGTCCACCTATAACTATGGCTGTTGCAACACCTGCTATATTACCTGTACCAATGGTTGAAGCAAGAGCAGTTGACAATGCTTGAAATTGTGACAATACATTCTTTTTTTCTTTTGCATTTTTTTTATCTGTAGCAATATTTATTATTCCTTTGACTGTATTGTCATACACATCTTTTGCATGAGTAAGTTGAAAACATTTTGTTTTTATAGCATAAAATATTCCAACACCAATTATAAGACAAAGCATTGGTACTCCCCACACAATACCATTTGCTATACCATTATAATAAGCTATCTTTCCTAAAATAGCATCTAACATACTATTTCCTCTCTTTCATCTATTGCTTTTATAACCAACTCATCTATACAATCTTTTAATTTTTCTTCTGATTTATATATACGAGTTAAATTGGGCTTAGTCACAGGATGTTTCGCTACAAATATTGTACAACAATCTTCATAAGGCAAAATTGAAGTTTCAAATGTTTCAATCTTTTTTGAAATATTAATTATCTCTTCTTTATCAAAACCTATAAGTGGTCTAAATACCGGAAGTGAACATACCTCATTTGTAGTTCTTAAAGATTCTACAGTCTGTGAAGCAACTTGCCCAATTGATTCTCCAGTAATTAATGATAGACAATCATCCATATTTGCAATCTTTTCGGCGATTCGCATCATATATCTTCTCATAATTATTGTAAGTTCATCATGTGGACATTTTTCATAAATAGCGAGTTGTATATCAGTAAAATTAATTATATGTAATTTTATATGTCCTGCATAGTTAGAAACAATTTTTGCTAAATCTATTACTTTTTGTTTTGCTCTATCACTTGTGTAAGGTGGTGCATGAAAATAAATCGCTTCTATCACAACACCTCTTTTGGCAATCATATATCCTGCAACAGGTGAATCAATACCTCCTGATAAAAGTAGCATTCCTTTTCCACTTGTACCAACAGGTAAACCACCAGGTCCTATAATTCTTTCTGAATAAATATTTACATGATTTCTAATTTCAACAAAAATCCTAACATCTGGATTATGAACATCTACTTTTAAATTACTACATTCTTCTAAAATATCATGACCAAGTTCTGCTGATACATCATCTGAATGCATAGGAAAATCTTTATTTACGCGTCTCGTTTTTACTTTAAATGTAAAATGATTTTCAGTGCCATATACTTCTTTTATAAATTTTATAACTTCTACTGATAAATTTTTGTAATCATTCGTAAATTTAATTTTTTTTATTGGTGAAATGCTTGATATACCAAAAACTTTTTGTAATCTTACTATAACCCTATCATAAATATCATTAAAATCTTTATTTGAATCTATATATATTCTCTCTTGCTCTTTATACACTCTAAAAGTATCCCCCCACTCTTTAAGGGAATTTCTAATGTTACTTACAAGGGCATCCTCAAATTTATATCTATTTTTACCCTTTAACCCAATCTCTGAATATTTAATTAAAAACGACTGATAATTCATATAAAAAAACCACCTTTAGGTGGCAACAGGGGTAGTAAGATTCGAACTCACATCAACGGTTTTGGAGACCGGTGCTCTACCCTTGAACTATACCCCTAAAAACTATATTATTA
>CADCOW010000139.1 GCA_902803205.1 uncultured Eubacteriales bacterium
ATCAATCTCATTTGCATCATTATCGGTTAATAACTCAACTTTTTTATTTCGCATTTTCATATTGAAATCTCTCTCAAAATCATCTGGTGACTTATACCCAAGATGTGAATGCAATCGTCTTTTATTATAGAAGCCATCAATATACCTAAATATAAGCATTTTAGTATCTTCAAAACTTTTAGGTTTCATCTGATATAGACATTCTTTCTTAAGCGATGCATGGAAAGATTCTTGGCTCGCATTATCTGCACAAGAGAAAACTATTCGTGTATAAGAACAAGTTGCTTTATGTTTAAATGCAAAGTTTTTATACCTATCCGACCTATACTGTGCACCTTTATCACTATGTAGTATAAGTCCTGATTTTGGCTTTCTTTCTTCATATGCCTTATTTAATACTCTAAGTATAAGATCCGTTGTCATATTTCTACACAATTCGTATGCTATAACTTTTCTACTATAGTAATCCATAACTGATGCAAGATAAGCATTTGTACCATCATTTAATTTAATATATGTAACATCTTGTGTCCAAATTTGATTTATATCTCTAACATCAGTATCTTTCACAAGATTTTTAAGTTTTTGGTAAGCATAGTCTTTAAAATTAGACTTTTTGTATCTAAATTTTTTGTATGTAATAGATCTTATATTTAATTCTTTCATATAATTATAAACAGTCTTTCTATCAATCGCATATCCAATATTTCTAAGTGCATATGTAATTCTTGGAGATCCATAAGTGCCATGTGAATTTTCATAAATTGATAACATTTCTTTTATCACTCTTATCTTTCTCGTTTTTTCTCTTGGTTTATAATTCAAATAGTGATAATAACTTGATCTTGAATATCCAAATGTTCTTGCAAGCCTATTTATAGATATTTTTCTGTCTATACTTTCAATATTAGAAAATACTTTTGTTATAATCGTTCTTTTTCCGTAAAGAAGGCATATACTTTTTTTAGCATTTCTATCGTTTCTTCTCTCTCTTTAATCTTTTTTCTTAGCATTTTATTTTCAACTTCAAAATTCACCTCTTCTTCATCAAAACAATGGACATTTTTTCTAAAACTTTGCACCCATTTTTCATAAGTTTTAATTGGAACTGACAATTCTTTTGCCACTCTAACCGGTGAATTATCATAATTATTTAGTAGTTCACAAGCCATTTTCTTAAATTCAAGTCGATATTTTCTTTTCATATAACCTCCTATACCTCCATGCCCTATAATTATACCAAATTTTAACTCGCTTTTCCGTTTGCAGATTTTTATAAAAATTAAGTTCTCTATTGAAAAATTTGCTTAATTTTCAGGCTTTTTGAAAACTGCTTTTTTTACCACCTCCACCCCCTGTGCCTCTTGTACAAAACTTTTCCCACCTCCCCAGGGATAAAAATAGGCATATTGAAAATGATAGGGGGTAAACACCCCCTTAAAATTTCAGTGAAAAACTACAAAAGAATTTGGTAAAAATGAAAATTAAAATGAGGCTTTCCCAAGCCTCATGGGTACAAATATCCCCACAACCATAGGTGCTGATACCATCACCAACGTAGGGTCGGATATCATCCTCCTGCTGTAGGGGCGGATACCATCGCCATTGTAGTGGCGGATACCATCCGCCCAAAGGGTGTCCCTAAATCGCCAATAATATACCCCGTCCCCAAATTTACAATGCTTGATAGAATAAGGTGTGAAATGTCTATAATAGAGTTGACAAATAAAAACTTGCTTGACATTGAAAAGAAAATAGATTCGTGTATAGCAACAAGAAATGAAATAATGATGGAATATCTACCATAGATTCAGTCCTTTGTGCCACAATCCTTGCTGAAGTTGGCGATATTAAAAGATTTAGTTCTTTTAATAAGTTCTATGCCTATACTGGTCTTGAACCACGAAGATTTGAAACTGGCGACTCTGTAAGCCGTGATAAAGTTTCTCATGAAGGCTCAAGACACATACGGAAAGTATTTTATAAAAATATGCAAGTTATAATACATAATAACCCTGAATAGTATAATTACTATAAAAGAAAACGAGAAACTAAAGAAACTTGTGTGGCTTATGGACATCTCATCAAAAAAGTATTGAAAGCCATATACTTTATTACTAAAAATGATGTTGCATACGACCCACTCAAAGCTGGTGGCGTAAAATAATTAGTTAAATTCCTTTTTTATTAAAAAAATATAACACTTGATGGCTTGTTTTTTATGTTCATTAAAACTACATAGCCATCATTCCCCTTGTTATACTCGATCTTTAGTGAATTGGTGGGAAGGGGCATAAGACTCTCACACTTGTCAATAAAAAAACCATTTCTTTTAAAGAAATGGACAGAGTGTAGACAAAGTCAAAAAAATAGGATTATTGTTAGCAGGTAGCAAAATCCTATTTTTTTATGTTAATAATCTTTAGA
>CADCOW010000140.1 GCA_902803205.1 uncultured Eubacteriales bacterium
ATGATTCTTTAAATATTAATAATAAGAATTTTGATATGCATATTATCACATCATTTGAAGATGCTACAAAGTATCTTGGGAAAGAAACCAAGAATCGAAAACTATATAATGGTATGATAAAAACTTATTTGTATAGTTATATAAAAAATAGTTAGATATTATTAGTGGGCTCGCATAGCTCGCCCATACTGTAGGCGCGAGCGCCCGAGCGCAAAGTAGGTATGCATGGCTTGCCTATATAACATAGGTTATAATGTTTATAACAGTTTAAAAAAATGCTATGAAATTATTATCAAATACTTGATTTTATTTTTCAAATAGTGTATCATATACATAATTAAATAGACCGATGATAAAAGATGAAGTAACTTATATTGATACTTTTGAGAGAGCCGTGCTGAAGCTGAGAAACGGTAAGAGGATAATAAGTGAATGGGCTTTTGGAGGTCAAACTACTTTGAGAGGCCGTTGATGGACGGCAATATGAGTGGCACCGCGGATAAGGTTATTCGTCTCATATGGCATATGCTGTATGAGTTTTTTATTTTTCATACAGATAAATTAAAAGTTTAAAACATTGGGGGAAAAATTATGAAAAAGAGAATTTTATCAGTTTTAGTTATGGCAACAACATTTGCATTTGTGGCTTGTTCAGGTAGTGCAACAAATAGTGCAACAAATAATGCAACAACTGAGGCAGTAAAGAGCGAAGAGAACAAAGTTGAAGAGAAGATTTACAAAGTAGGCATAGGACAATTTGCAGAGCATGGTTCGCTTGATAATTGCAGAACTGGATTTATAACAGGGATGAGCGAAGAAGGTTTTGTAGAAGGAAAAAATGTTAATTATATTTATGACAATGCTCAGACTGATGGTTCAGCAGCAGCACTTATCTATGATAAATATTTAACTCAAAATGTAGATATTGCGATGGCAATTGCTACTCCTATGGCACAAGTGGCATATAGTACTTGTGATAGAGCAAATGTTCCTGTAATATATACAGCAGTGTCTGATCCTATAGCAGCAGGACTTGCAAATGAAGATGGCACACCAGTTGGTAATGTCACAGGAACTTCTGATAAGATACCTGCTGAGGCACAGGTAAAACTTATAACAGAGATGTTTCCAAATACAAAAAATATTGGAGTATTATATACAACAAGCGAAGTAAACTCTGTATCAGCTATTGAGGATTATAAAAAAGTTGCTACAAAGTATAATGTAAATATTGTTGTGCAATCTATAGATCAAGGTTCAGATATGCCTCTTGCAGTTGATACTATACTTTCAAAAGTAGATGTAATGACAAACCTTTTAGATAATACTGTAGTAGCAAATATGCCAGTTCTTATTGAGAAGGCAAATGCTAAAAAGATTCCTGTATTTGGTTCAGAGATAGAGCAAGTTCACAAAGGTTGTATAGCAGCTATGGGACTTGATTATATTGAACTTGGAAAACAAACGGGTAGAATGGCAGCAAAAGTATTAAAGGGTGAAAAGAAAGCATCTGAGATGAATTTTGAAGTAATTGAAAATGCATCACTTTATTTAAATACAAAAGTTATAGAGAATTTAGGTCTTGATGTTGATCCAGCATTTGCAACTCGTGCCACAGAAGTTTTTACTGATATAATAGAATAAAGAAATATATACTGAAAAATTAGATGTTTGATATTTTTTTGGTATGTTCATAAGTTAAGGAGTAAAAATGCAATTAGTAATTGGTATATTAGAGGAAGGTCTTATATATGCACTGGTATCATATGGTGCATATATAACCTTTAAGATTTTAGACTTTCCAGATATGACAGTTGATGGTTCATTCCCATTTGGAATGTGTGTAACTGCCGTTATGATTAAAAATGGGATGAATCCATTTTTTACCCTGCCAATAAGTTTTGTTATGGGATTAATTGCTGGCATTGCAACAGGTGTAATACATGTTAAGTTTAAGATAAGAGATTTACTTGCTGGAATTATAGTGATGACCTCATTATATTCTATAAATCTTCGTATAGCAGGGAAAGCAAATCTACCTATATATAAAAGTCCAAGCATATTTAAGGCGATGAATTTTTTTATAGTAGAAGTTATTGGTGAAAATCTAATCAAAATCAATAAAAGTTTTATCCCATTTATAGAGTTTTTAATTAGTATTCATAGAGTTATTATACTGATAATAATTGTTGTCTTGCTAAAAATAATTCTTGATTTGTATCTAAAAACTAAAAGTGGCTATTTATTAAAATGTGTTGGTGATAATGAAGTTCTTGTAACTACACTTGGTAAAAATAAAGAAAATGTAAAAGTACTTGGTCTTGCACTTGCAAATGGTTTCGCAGCCCTTGCTGGCTCAATTTTTGCACAACATAGAGGAAGTTTTGAAATTAGTTCAGGAACAGGTACACTTGTTATAGCTGTAGCAAATGTTATAATAGGACTTCAACTTATGAATGTATTTAGAAATATGAAGCCTACAACAAGTGTAATTTTAGGCTCAATCATATATAGAGCTTGTATAGGAATAGCAATGTTCCTCGGTATGCCGCCAAGTGATTTGAAGATAATAACATCTATGCTTCTTTTAGTAGTTATAGTGTTAAACACAAAAAAGTATAAAAAATTAGTAAAGTAGGAAATAACAATATATGATTGAGTTAAAAAATATTTTTAAATATTATAACCCAGGTCTTGTAACTGAAAATTGTATTTTCCATGATTTTAATTTGAAAATAAGTGATGGAGAATTTGTATCAGTAGTAGGATCAAATGGTTCTGGTAAAACTACTATGCTAAATATCATTTGTGGGTCTATAGATATAGATCACGGAAATATTTTTCTCGATGAAAAGGATATAACTAAAGAACCTGAGTATAAGAGAATGTATCGTATAGGAAGAGTATATCAAAACCCTGCCATGGGAACCTGTCCAAGTATGAATATTATAGAAAATCTTGCACTTGCAGAAAATAAAAATAAGCCATTTGATTTACAAATGCTTACAGATAAGAATAGAATTGAGTTTTATAAAGAAGAATTAAAAAAACTTGGGCTTGGGCTTGAAGATAAAATATATGTACCAGTGGGTGCTTTATCAGGTGGACAGAGACAAGCGATAGCACTTCTTATGACAACTTTGTCTGCAATAGATTTTCTTATATTAGATGAGCATACTGCAGCACTTGACCCAAAGACAGCAGATGTAATAATGGAGTTGACAGATAAATTGGTTAAAGAAAAAAAATTAACATCTATTATGGTTACTCATAATCTTCGCTATGCTGTAGAATATGGCACAAGACTTATAATGATGCATCAAGGTGAAGCAATAATTGATAAGTCTAACGAAGAAAAAAGGAATATGGATGTAAAAGAAATTTTAAATAAATTTACTGAGATATCTGTTGAACTTGGAAATTAATATTTTAACGAAATTTATGATTATAAATATAGGGGCGGATATCATCCGCCCGAAAGAGATATTATGGAAAAAGTAGTAGAACAAGTTGCACAAATTATAAAAGAATCAAATAACATAGTTTTTTTTGGTGGAGCAGGTCTTTCAACAGAGTCAGGCATACCTGATTTTAGGTCTGTAGATGGGCTTTACAATCAAAAATATAAATTCCCGCCAGAAGTAATCATAAGTCATAGTTTTTTTGAAAGTAATCCTATAGAGTTTTATAGATTTTATAAAGATAAGTGTCTTTCTCCTATGCTTAAAGCAAAACCAAATGCAGCACATCTCGCACTTGCAAAACTTGAAAAGATGGGAAAACTTAAGGCAGTGGTTACTCAGAATATAGATGATCTTCATCATAGAGCAGGAAGTAAAAATATATTAGAACTTCACGGAACTTCTTTTAAAAATCATTGTGTTAAATGTGGAAAAACTTATAGCATAGAAGAAATCCTTAAATCAAAAGAGGATGTGCCAACCTGTGAATGTGGTGGAATAATAAGACCAGATATAGTTTTATATGAAGAAGCACTAAATCAAGAAGTTATTTACAAATCATGTAAGGCTATTGAAGATGCAGATGCACTTATAATTGCAGGAACAACACTTATTGTTCAGCCAGCAGCCTCATTTGTAAATTACTATACAGGCAACAAACTTATACTCATAAATTTATCAGAAGTCCCAAATGAATCAAGAATAGACTATGTGATAAGAGATAAGGTAGGGAAAGTATTTACAGAAATATTTGAATATCTTGGATATGATTTGGCATAGAATATAGATAAGAAGTTTTATCAATTTTATAACAAGTTTATATAAAAAAAGCAAAGGGCAGACCTTTGCTCAGACCGCAGACAAACTGGGTTAATAAATATAAGTATAACCCAGTTTTTTATTTGAAAACAAATTATTTGCAAAATTTAGAGAATTTATTAAAATGTTAAAAATATCGCTTGTTTTTCTTA
>CADCOW010000141.1 GCA_902803205.1 uncultured Eubacteriales bacterium
AAATGCAAGACTATGGTCAAGAGTTTACACATTAGAAAAAGCAGAGGCTGTAGTATTGACTAATACACACCCACTTCATTATTTAAGATGTAATGTTTCTTTACAACAGTATGATGAATTTTTGGAAACATATGATATAAAAAAAGGTGATGGTATGTATTTAGCACCAGAAGATAGGATAACGGTGTGGTAATAACTAATTTTAAGTTTTAAAGGTATGTGGAAAATTTGTCGCATACAATTTGATATAATGATGCCATAAAATCAAGGTGTGAGGTAATCATTATGGAAGAATTACATTTAAATAATGTGCCAACATTAACTATATCTGAAATTGTCAGTATGTTATCAGAGAGTTATGTTTCGTACATTGAAAATGGAATTAAATTTAAAGACTTCCCATCAATAATGCTTTGGGGTGCTCCAGGTGTAGGGAAGTCGCAATCTGTTAGGCAAATTGCTAAAAATATACAAGATAAAACTGGTAAGGAAGTAAATGTTATAGATGTTAGACTCCTTCTTTTCAATCCTATTGATTTAAGAGGGATACCGACTACCGATAAAGATAAACAAAATGCAATATGGTTAAAACCTAAAATCTTTGATATGAACGCAAGTGAAGATGTTATAAATATACTATTCTTAGATGAGATATCATCTTGTACACCTGCTGTTCAAGCTGCAGCATATCAGATTACTCTTGATAGAACTATCGGTGAACATAAATTACCTGATAACTGTATAGTAATAGCGGCTGGAAATAGAATGAATGATAAGTCTGTAGTATCAAAGATGCCAAAGGCACTTGCTAATCGTCTTATGCATATAGAAGTAGAGATAGATATAGATTCGTGGATTAAATGGGTAAAAGAAAATAAATTAAATAGTATCGTTATAAGATTTATTGAAGACAATAAAAAGTGCTTAATGGTAGACAATCAGTATAATGAGAATCTTGCTTATGCTACACCAAGAACTTGGGAGATGGTTAGTAGAATTTTGAATAATGTTAAATGCTCAAATTATAGTATTGAACCATTAATTGCAGGGTTGGTAGGTAAAGATGTTGCATTAGAATTAATGAGGTATGTAGTAGTAAATGGTGATATACCAAAAGCTAATGACATATTTAACGGGAAAGTTGAGTATAAAGAGTTGACAGAAACACAGTATGAAGTGTTAAAGAATACTATTATAAATTATGCTGAAGTTGAGAAAGATAATATTGATAAAATAGTAAATTCTGTAAAGTTTGTGTTAAATATGCCATATGACTATGCAATATTTATATTAAAACATTATTGCAATTTATCTGATGAGATTAAAGCAGCGATTGAAAGTATGCCAGAGTTTAAAGAGTGGTTCAAACAAGTGCAGAATAAAAATGAAAAAATATAAATATGAGAAATATATTAAAAGATAAAATATATCTAAGCAAATTATCAATAGTCAAATATAGAGACTATTATATAGAATTATTAAGAAATGTAGAGTTTATAATTACTGATTACTTAGAAGATAATTTAACTAATTATTAGAATGTTAAAATTGAAAATAAAAAGATTTACATTAGAAAAGAGTATCTTGAAGAGACAAGTATAGTGAGAATGTCTCTTAGTTTAGTTAAGGCATTGGAGAGACACTTTGAAACACTTGGATTAATTAAAAATAAGAAGATGGCGACAAGTAATAAGGTAAAGTTTACTGGTGATAATGATGTAGAAATCAATGATACGGATGGCAATAAAGATGAAGAGAAGAAGTTCTGGGAGAATAAAATACAAAATGCAGCTAAAAAAGTAGGAAGCACAGGAAAGTGGGACAAAATTCCTGCAAATGCTAAGGTAATTTATGATGATAGAAAAGAAGAAAATATAGATTGGCGAAAAGAACTAAAAGAATATTTGTTAGTTGATACATCAGACTATACATTCACACCGCCTGATAGAAGATATGGTAGTGGTGAGATATTTTTGCCAGCTTACAATGAAGTTGATGAAGACTTGAAAAATATACTTTTTATATTTGATACATCATCATCTATGAAAAGAGAAATTATTAGTATAGTATTTGCTGAAGTTAAAAATATTACATATCAATTTAGGGCAAATATGCGAGGCTTTATCGGTTCGTTTGATACGAAAGTTTATGGTATACATGAATTTGATAGTATAAGAGATTTAAATGACATAATTATGGAAGGAGGCGGTGGAACTGATTTTAAATGTATCTATGAATTTATTAAGAATAATGTTAGAGATATTGAGTTTAAAGCTGTAGTTGTATTGACAGATGGCTGGGGTGATTTCCCTTATATATGGGAAACTATGTATATACCAACTATCTGGGTTATAACAGAAAAGGTTAAGCCACCATTTGGAAAACTTGTTATGTATAATAAAGAATAAAATATTTTTTCAAGATATAAAGGATTAATATTATGAATTTGGTTAAATACATAGTATATAGGTAAAGAAAATTACAAAATAATTTAAGAATTATTTTATAAAAATTAAATTGTATTATATAACTATTTATGCAATAATTTATTTAGCCTATATTAGTACAATTGTATGTGAATGACAATAAGGTCATTCTTAAAAGAATATATAGGAGATGAATATGAAAGATTTGAAAAGTTTTTGTGTTTATGATGTGCCTGATGTCAACTTGCATAATACTGGAAAGATTCTAAAAAATCTAAGAATCAAAAACAATTTATCAGTCCGAGATTTACAAGAATTTTTTAGATTTGAATACCCTAACGCAATATATGATTGGGAAAAAGGATTGAAACTTCCTAATATGTCAAATCTAATCGCCCTTTCAACATTATACGAAGTAAGTATAGATGATATCCTGCTCAGTAATGAGCAGGATTTTTACTTTTACATAGATTTAAGCTATGAGATTATTGCAAAAATAGTGTATTGCTTTTGTGCGTACAATGTAGTATAATGTTTACAAACAATTATGGAGGTAATTTTATGAAAACAGCGAATGTATATGCAAGAATTGAGCCTGAAATTAAGGATAAAGCGGAAGATATATTAAAAAAAATTGG
>CADCOW010000142.1 GCA_902803205.1 uncultured Eubacteriales bacterium
TTGTGATAAGGGAGTGAAATTTGGCAATGCCGTTAGTCACTCTCACAGAAGATCAAATAGAACATTCAAAGCTAATCTTAAACATGTGACAATAAAGACTGAAGAAGGAAATAAGAAATGCTATGTATGTACTAGATGCCTTCGCTCAGGTAAAGTGGAAAGAGCATAAAAAAGAACAACCAATGGTTGTTCTTTTTTTATATAATTATCCGTTATGATTTTTTGCTTTATAGTTAAGTTATGCGAAATAAATTTAAATTTTTATCTTTTTAGTATTTAATTGTATAGCAATTATTGTACCAACAGTAAGAAGTCCGATAATATCTGTTATTGTCTCTGGATAGATAAGAAGAAGACCACCAATAATTATTAAAATTCTTTCTATCACTGACATATTTCTAAGTGCATATCCTCGTATGCCAGCGGAAATCCCAAAAATTCCTATTAGAGAAGTTATTATAATAAATATAACTTGAATAACATTTGTATCTATAAAGAGTAGTGCAGGATTAAGTCCAAATACATATGGAACTATAAATGCTGCAATGGCAAGAAGAGTAGCATTTATAGCTGTTTTCATTGGTGAAGCATTTGCTATAGCAGAACCTGCATATGCGGCAAGTGCAACTGGTGGAGTGATATCTGCAACTATTCCAAACTAGAATACAAACATATGAGCAGCAAACTCATTCATTCCCATATTTATAAGTATAGGTGCACAAGTTGTTGCCATTATAACATAATTTGCAGTTGTTGGAACACCCATACCAAGTATTATACAAGTTATCATAGTTAAGAACATTCCAATCAAGATGTAGCCATGTGAGAGACTAACTATGCCTGATACAAGTTCTGTACCAATACCAGTAGTTGTTATTATACAAGCTATAATACCAGCAACAGAACATGCGATACCAACTGCTACAACACTTTTAGCACCTGCTGCAAGAGATTCTATAATAAGTGTTGGAGTAGTTTTGGTTATAATAAGTAATTTATGCTTCTTTTTATCTTCAATTATATGTTTGCCATTATAATCAAGAAACATATCTCGAACTATACTAAGTCCTACGGCTACTAATATTGCTACAATTGCTGCCATAGCCATAGTAGATTTTATTATAAGATATGTAAGTATGACAAGTGGCATAACAAGATACCAAGACTTAATTACATCTGAAAATTTTGGAAGTTCAGATTTTGGTATGCCTTTTAGTCCAAGTTTTTTTGCTTCAAGATGTACAGATATAAATATTCCTGCAAAATATAGAAGTGCAGGAAGACAAGCACGAAGCGCTATAAAAGAATATTCATGATTTGTGTATTCTATCATAAGAAATGCAGCAGCACCCATTATAGGTGGCATTATTTGACCACCAGTTGATGCAGCGGCTTCAACTGCTCCAGCAAATTCTGGTTTATATCCATTTTTTTTCATAAGTGGAATAGTTATTGCACCAGTTGTTACAGTATTACCAACTGATGAACCAGACACCATACCACATAAGGCACTTGATATTACTGCAACTTTGGCAGGACCGCCAACTGTGTGACCAGCAATAGAATTTGCAAAATTTATAAAGAAGTCAGAGATGCCAGTTCTTTCAAGAAAAGCACCAAATATGACAAATAGTGATATAAAATTAGTGCAGGCTCTTACTGGAGTGCCTATAACACCTTCAGTAGTATAAAAGAGGTCATATACAACTCGTTTTAGTGAATTATTCATAAGCCCATAAATAATGAAAAGAGTTGCTACAATAACAATTGGTAAGCCTGTAGCTCTTCTACATGCTTCAAGTGTAAGAATAATACCAACTATACCAACACCAATCATAAATGGGGTAAGCATAAGTCCCACATCAATTATAGTTCTACAATTAAATGCAAAATAGCCATAGCAAAAGAGTGATAGAAAAGCTAATATTAAATCATAGAATGGTATATAATTGACCTTTTTCTCTATTTTCTGACTAATTGGATATAGTAAATAAATTATAAATACTATCATTCCAACAAAGGCTGAACGATTGATTCTTGTATCAAAAGGTGATAAAAAAACTATATAGATACAAAGAAGTGAGAAAAAAACGAGAATACAAGTCATAATAGTATTTTTTGTGCCAGTAAAAGTTCTTGTTTTTGAATTTTCATGTTCAACGATTTGTTCGCCTTTTGATAGATTTTTTTTCTTATCTGCCATAATACCTCCTAAAATCAAAAACTATAAGTAGGTTTTTTATTTAATAATAATATTTATTAATATATTTTTTCCACATACATCCCATAGACTTATTTCTTCGTTGCCATTTATGCTAAGTGTGTGGTCATATAAGTCACTTATGTAATATGTGAGGGTGCCTATTTTTTTATTTATATTGCTGATAATCATAGAGCCATCATTACCATATGATAAAACTTCATTGTTTTCAAGTTCAGTTTCAACTCCAGCACCATAGTTATAGTATATGGTTTTATATACATAGATTTCATTATCCTTATTGAATTTATAATAATCAGTAACAGGACTTTTATTTACAGAATGAATAAACTTAATTGAAAAATACCCATCAATTGGTATAGAGTATTCTTTGATTATATTACCTAATTTATAATTATAAATTATTATTTTCTTATTTTCAATATCTTTTTTTTTGCTATTTGTGGGTGCTTCAATATAGTTCATTTTATTACAAGATACTAAAATTAATAGTGCCATAGTTATAATAACTATGGCACCTACTATATTTTTGATAAGTTTTGTTGAAGTACTATTAATTGATACCTTTCTCCTTATAGTATTTTTCAGCACCTGGATGTAAAGGAATTGCAATACCATCTTTACCTTTATTTACATCTAAAAGACTGGCTTTTGCATGATTGAAATTTGCTTTTTCTTCAAACAAACCTTTTGTAAATGCATATACAGTTTCTTCATCAAGTTTGTTATTAGCAACATAAGTAGCCATAACAGCTACAGTTTGAACATCATTATTTAATACACTGTAAGTACCTTTTTCAATATTTACAACTGTGTAGAAACCATATTTATTGATAAGTTCTGTAGCATGTTCATTATCAATATTTAAAATATTAAAATCATAATTTGAAGCTAATTCAGTTACTGCTACAGTTGGATGTCCAGCTGTTAAAAATGCTGCATCAAGAATCCCATTTTTTAATCCATCACAAGAATCGGCAAAACTTTGATTGTTTTTTATTATATCAGTTTCAATATCAATGCCATATGCTGCTAATATTTGCTTAGCATTAAATTCTGTACCAGAACCAGCATCTCCAACAGAAACTTTTTTACCTTTAAGGTCATCAATACTATTAATAGATTTGTTTGCTATAATTTGAATTGCTTCTGGATAAACAGATGCAATAGCAGAGAATGATGTATAAGGTGCAGCAGTATCTGATGCAAACATATCAGTTTTGTTATATGCATATGACATTACATCATTTTGAACAATAGCTATTTGTGCATCATTACTATTTACTAATTGAATATTAGCTTTAGATGCACCAGTTGAAATAACATTGATTTTCATATTGTCTTTTAAGACTTCATTAAGTCGTTGTGCTACTACTCCTGAGAAGCCATAATATGTTCCAGATGTTCCTCCAGTAGCAAGAGTTATTTTTTTAACACTATTGCCACAAGCAAATAATGTGAAAGTAAGGCTTAAAGCTAACAATAAACTTAAAGATTTTTTCAAAATTTTCATAAACACTCCTTTAATATATGTATCAAAAATAAGGCATATTCACCTATTTATTTATTATACTACCATAAGAAAAAAATAACAATAATAAATGAGAAAAAATTTAGCAATAATTCTAATAAGATATGGTTTATATAATCAAGGAAAAACTCCAATAAAGGGACCTTAAAATGTTGCAAAAATACCATAAATTTTATATAATATATAAAATATGTGTATAAGTAGTAATATGAGTAAAGTAATCAAAAAGTATGTTGAGAGGGGATTACTATTAGTTTTTGTATTGTGCCAATTTATACTTTTTGGATTTACTGAAAATAATTCAGATAATTTATATTCTTACCAGTGGGGATTAAAAAACAGTGGTTCGTTTTTTGTACCAAGAACTATTTTGGCAAATAGTTATATACCATTTAATTTTGATAAAGTAATAAATGACCAGATGTTTTTTGATACAAAAGATACAGTAGATTATTTAAGAACTATAGGAAATACATCTTATGTAGCATATTCAGTTGAAAACTTTGATACAAATTGGGAAAGTGGATATGCTTATTTTAAAAGTGTTCCGGCAAAAAGAGATGCAATTATAGCTGTAATAGATACTGGAGTAGATATTAATCATTTTGAGTTAAATGAAAGTATATGGATAAATCATGATGAAATACCAAACAATGGTATAGATGATGACAACAATGGATATATAGATGATTATAATGGTTATAATTTTCACCATAAAAATGGCAATGTGTATGTAGATCCACAAATAGATGTACACGGAACTCATGCAGCAGGGATAATGGTTGCAAAACATGATAATGCTGGTATAAAAGGAATTGCACATGATAAAAATGTAAAAGTTATGCCATTAAAAGTTTTGGATGCAAATGAAAATGGTTATGTGTCATCAGTCGTTTCTGCAATTAATTATGCAAGAGAAAATGGAGCAAGTATATGTAATCTTTCTCTTGGGTCATATAAGTATGAAGAATCAATAGATAAGGCAATAAAAAATTCACCAAATATGATATTTGTAGTTTCGGCAGGAAATGGTGCAAACTTTAATGGTTATAGTTTGGATGAAAAAGATGTTTACCCTGCAAAATTAAATTATCCAAATTTGATTACTGTTTCAAATGTTTGTTTTGATGCAGAAAGATATGTATCAGCAAACTATGGTTCATATGTAGATGTATTTGCACCAGGAACATTTATATTAAGTACAACACCTGGAGATAATTTTGCTTATCTAACTGGGACAAGTATGGCAGCACCATTTGTAGCTGCAACTTGTGCAATGATGTATAGTAGATTCCCAAATTTACCACTGGAATTATATAAAACAATTATAATAAATGGTGCAACTCCTGTTTCAAAATTAATGGGATTAAGTAAGAGTACTGGTATGTTAAATATTTGCAATTCACTTATTATGGCAAGTACTTTTTAGGAGGAAGATAAAATGAAAGTAAAGAAGAATAATATTTTAATAACTATTGTCTTGGCACTTGCTTCGACATTTTTTATAAGTATTAATTCTTTTGCAGCAGTTCTTGACCCAACTATTCCAACATTTGTAGCCGATACACTATCTTTATCATCAGATGGAACTGCCAAATTTGAAGTCCCAACATATAATGGAGGATGGAAAAGATTTGATATACAACTTATGAAAAGAGTGACAACTGTCAACCCTTCAAATAATGTTGTAACTTATACATATAAAACACAAGGTTCAGTTCGTCAAGTTGATCCAAGTGATAGATCATACTCATTTACAATTTCTTCGGTTGGTTATTATCAGTTTCAAATTAGGGGAGTAAATCTTGAAGGTAATTATGGTGCTTGGGTAGCTATATATGATAATACAACTTGGGCTTCTCATAAAACACAGTATCCAGGAGTTTCAGTTGATGAAGATGATATAAGTGCTGGTGGTGGTTCACATACTGGTGGTATAGGATATGGTACTGACTATTACTATGGACCAGGAGTTATAAATAATTATATGAATCCTTATGGATATCAAAATTATAATTATGGACCTAATGGCCAAATAATTTACAATAATCCATATCAACAATATCCTTATAATCAAAATAATAATTATTATAATCCTTATCAAAACAATTCTAATTATCCACAGGTTCCTGCACCTTATATGAATAACCAGTATGGATACAATCAATACGGATATAATCAATATGGGTATAATATAAATGGCTATAATAATGGAGCACTTACAAATCCTAATTATTATAATGGTAATAATGGTGGTAATGTAGGTAATTATTCGCAAGGCAACAATAATTATAATCCAAGTACATATAATAATACAGGTACACCACAAATAACACAAGGGCTTGAGATAGGATGGCATGTAGATAACAATGGAAGATTTTATTATCAAGGAAATGGTGTAGTGTTAAAAGGAACTTGGTATTTTATAGATGGAAGTTTTTATAGATTCTCAGATTATGGCTACACTTTGGTTAATCAATGGTTTAGAGATAATACAACTGGTTATTGGTACTATCTGGGTGGAGATGGAAGAATGCTTACTGGATGGCAAGCAATAAATGGAGTTTGGTATTATTTTAAACCTGAAAATGGTAATGGATATGGAACTATGTATATGAACACAAGTTTACAAATAAATGATGCAAAATATGGTTCTGGTGTGTATGCCTTTGATGCGAATGGTGCAATGGTAAAAAATGCATGGTTTGGTGGATATTATTACGGTAGTGATGGTAGAAGAAGTTAAAAAGAAAATCATATCTTTTTTTCAATATGATAATATAAAGAAACATAAGTATTTTTACATAGCGATGTTGGCAATAATAGTCATCATTGCTATTGTTTTTTATGAATTAATAAAAGAAAGTAATAAAAATGTACCTAATAGTAAAGCAGTAGAGAATATAGTTATAGGACCAAGTGATGATAAAGAAATATATAAACTTATTTCTGAATATTTTAAGGCAAGAACGGATTTAAATTATCCAAAAATATTTTCATCGTTTGGTAAAGATTACTATAAAGAAGAAAGAGAAAATAAAGATGGTTCATTTAAGAGAATAATGGACAGCATAAGATATGAAAGAATGTTTGTAAAAGGTTATGATAATATAAATATATATACTACAAATGGATACTACGAAGGTGATGTACTATGTATAGTTACTTATGACCTATTGCTTGGATTTACGAGTGATGTTGCACCAATGGTTATTATTTTTTACCTTGAACAGAATGATGATAAATTTATAATAAAAAATAATATTGATGTAGGAATTAGTAAATACATTATTAAAGTTGCAAATCAACCAGTAGTTATAGAATTGTATAATAGTGTATATACAAGGCTAAATAGAGTGCTGGTTAGCAATGAAAGTTTAAGGTTGACATATAATACTCTTAGACAGTATGAAATGAATATGAATCAAGATTTTGGTCCAATCAATAAGATGGAAATAATTGAAAATGCTAAAGTGAAAACAAAAGATCCTGTAAAAGATGCAAGTGAAGCTTATGAAGAAATTATAGAGAAAAAAGAAGAAGAGAGTATACAAAAAAGACTTGATGATTATTTAGATAGTGTGATTGCATCACTAAGCGATGTGCAGAGGTTACCATAATATGAAATTATCAGATTTTGAATATGAATTACCAAAAGAACTAATTGCTCAAGATCCTATACTTAAAAGAGATGAATCAAAACTTTTAATCATAGATAAAAAAACTGGTGAACTTACACATAGTTTATTTAAAGATATAATTAACTATTTAAATGAAGGAGACACCTTAGTTATAAATGAAACTAAAGTAATCCCTGCACGACTAATTGGCAATCTCATTGTAGAACAAAATAGTAAAGGTGAGTTTGCACATATAGAGAAAAGTGAAACCACACTTGTAGGTGAGAATATCATTTACCCTGATGATAAAGCAAACTGTACGAGCATAGTTGGTCGTGTTTGTGAAGTATTCTTAGTAAAGCGATTAACTGATACCACCTGGGAATGTCTTGTTCGCCCTGGAAAGAAATTGAAAGTTGGTGCAAAAGTTAGTTTTGGTGATGGGCGACTTATCGGTGAAATTAAAGATATAGTTGAAGATGGTAATCGAATAGTCAAGTTTAAATATGATGGAATATTTGAAGAGATTTTAGATTCTCTTGGTGAGATGCCACTTCCGCCATATATAACACATAAATTAGAAGATAAAAATAGGTATCAAACGGTATATGCTAAAAATGAAGGTTCAGTGGCAGCGCCAACAGCTGGACTTCATTTTACAAAAGAACTTTTAAAAGAAATTGAAGATAAGGGCGTAAATATTGCAAAAGTCACCTTACATGTGTCACTTGGTACATTTAGACCTGTACATGTAGATAATATAGAAGAGCATAATATGCATACTGAAGAATATCATATACCAGAATCAGAAGCAAATAAGATAAATGAAGCAAAACTTACTGGACATAAAGTAATATGTGTTGGAACTACAAGTGTCCGTAGTATAGAGTCAGCATCATATTACGATGAGAACAAAAAGATGTATTTATTAAAACCTATAGATGGTGAAACAAATATATTTATATACCCAGGATATAAATATAAATTAGTTGATGCACTTATAACCAATTTTCACTTGCCAGGTTCAACTCTTATTATGCTTGTATCAGCATTTTCAAGTAAAGAGATAGTTATGAATGCTTATAAGGAAGCAATAAAAGAAAGATATAGATTTTATAGTTTTGGGGATGCTTGTTTCTTCCATTAGTTATATAAAATGATAACACGAGAAAATTTTAAAAATTTAATATTATCATTAGGATTTAAAGAAAATAATAATACTTTTATAAAAAAGTATAAGGCATTTGATTATGAAATGTTAGTTGATTTTGGTAAAGAAGTTTTGAATTATGGCGATAAAGTAGTAGTAAATGATAAAACAACATCAAACTTTTCTCACAATGAAAACTTTGTGGTTTTTGAGTGTGTGAATAGATTGATAGATATGGGGTATAGACCAGAAGATATAGAATTAGAACCAAAATGGACTTTGGGACACGATGAAAAAGGAGGGAAAGCTGACATAGTTGTATATAGTAAAGATAGTAAGAATAAAAAGAAGATACTATTTATCATAGAATGTAAAACTTATGGCAGGGAGTATGATAAAGAATTTAAAATTACATTACTTGATGGTGGGCAATTGTTTTCATATTTACAACAAGAAAAATCTTGTGAATGGCTTTCACTATATTCTTCTGATTTTGAAAATGGAAATGTAATATATAAAACTGATACTATTAAAGTTTTTGATGATGAGAATATAAAAAAACTTGCCGAAAAAGATGAAACCATACTTTTATATAAAAATGCAAATAATAAACAAGAATTATTTGAAGTGTGGGATGAAACATACGAAAAAAGATTTGTAGGTGACGTCATATTCAATGAAGATAGTGTGGCTTATGATATCGGCATAAGACCATTAAAAAAGAAGGATTTAAAAGATTTTACTGAAAATGACAATATAGTAAATAAGTTTGAAGAAATTTTGAGACATAATAATGTGTCTGACAAGGAAAATGCATTTAATAGACTTATAGCTTTATTTATAGCAAAACTTGCAGATGAGATAGAGAAGGATGATGACGACCCTGTTGATTTTCAGTATAAAGTTGGTACAGATACATTTGAATCTCTTCAAGATAAATTGCAAAGACTTCATAGAGATGGTATGAAAAATTTTATGAATGAAGAGATAATGTATATTGAAGATAATTATGCTGAAAATTTAGTTAAGCAGTACACTGGTCAAAGAAGAATTAATATGATTAATTCTTTAAAAGATACTATTAGAAAATTAAAATTTTATACAAATAATGATTTTGCATTTAAGGATGTTCATAATGAAGAACTATTTTTACAAAATGGAAAAGTACTACTTGAAGTTGTGGAGTTATTTGAGAATTATAGAATAATTAGTGTGTCTCAGTCAAATGCACAATTTTTAGGTGATATGTTTGAACAACTACTTAATCAAGGCTTTAAACAAAATGAGGGTCAATTTTTCACACCAAATCAAATAACGAGATTCGTATGGGAATCATTACCACTTAAAAAAATAATGTTATCAGGCGATAGACTTCATTATCCAAAAGTTATAGATTATGCTTGTGGTGCAGGTCATTTTATAATACAAGGTGTATTATGTATAAAGGATTTTTTGACAAGGGAAGAAGTAAAGTATAATAATATTCATCCTGATAAATATTTTTATGGCATTGAAAAAGATTATAGACTTGCTAGAGTATCAAGAGTATCACTTTATATGAATGGCTGTGATGAAGGAAATATTATATTTGGTGATGGGCTTGATAATTATAAAGATAAAGGAATAGATAACAAAAAATTTGATATTCTTGTAGCAAATCCACCTTATAGTGTTAAAGAATTTAAATCACATTTAAAATTATATAATAATAAATTAGAACTTCTGGATGGAAACTATATAACAAATCAAGGGTCTGAGATTGAAACTTGTTTTGTAGAAAGAATAAATCAATTATTAAAACCTTGTGGCATAGCAGCTGTAATCCTGCCAAGTTCATTACTTAATAAAGATGGGATAAGTTTTAATAAAGCAAGAGAAAGCATAATTTACAATTTTAAAATAAGAGCAATAGTTGAGATGGGGTCAAAAACTTTTGGTGCGACTGGAACAAATACAGTTATTATGTTTTTAGAAAAATATAATGAACCACCAAAAAGAATTAGTTTAGTTTTAGATAGTATAGAACAAATATTTGAAGGTAATTTTAATGAAGAGTTTGAAGATATAAATATATTTAAAGAATATATAAAAATTATAAATGTTGATAGTAAAATATATAAAAATTTTATAAATAAAAAATTGTCATTAAATGAAATTATAGGGTCAGATACTGAAGTCGTAGGGGCGAAGCATCGCGAGCCTGCAGATGTAGGGGCGAACTTTGTAAGCCCTTCATATAAGTACTATGCAAATATTTATAACGAATTATTAAATACTGCTGAATACAAAAGTAAAACAACCACGAAACAATTTCAAAATTTATCAAATATAGAAAAGAATAAAATCAAATTAGATTTGTTTTATAAATTTGCCTTTGATATAGAAAAAGAGAAAATGACTTATGTTGCATTAACTTACAATAACGAAACTTTGATTGTAAGTAGTCCTATAGAAAATGATGCACAAGAAAAATTTTTAGGTTATAAATGGAGTAATAGAAAGGGTCAAGAGGGCATACAAATTATAAAATATGGTGGTGAGTTATATTATGATAGAGAGAAAAATCCAAGAGACTCAGATAAAATATTTGCCTCTGATTTGATAAGGGAGATGTTTGAAGATGATAAGAATCGTGAATTAGAAAGCGAACTTCTTCAAGGCAAATATCATAAGATGAAAACTTGCGAGATGTTTGATTTTAATAAGGTTTTGTTTTCTAATTCTATAAATACTACTAAAAATATAAAAAGAGATTATGGTTATGAAGTAATTGAGTATAAATTGAACAATAAAAATGATTTTAGTTTGCAAATAGGGAACAGAGTTTTGCAAAATGAAATAATAGAAAACGGTCAATATCCAATATATAGTGCAAATGTTAAAGAAGAATTTGGAAGGACTAATAAATTAAATTTAAATAATTTTAAAGTTCCATCAATACTTTGGGGAATAGATGGAGATTTTATGACAAATATCATAGACAAAAACATTCCTTTTTATCCTACAGATCATTGTGGAGTATTAAGAGTTTTAACAAATGAGATTTTACCTAAATATGCAATGTATGCATTGCAAAGAGAAGGTGAATTCCAAAAGTTTTCAAGAACAAATAGAGCCTCGATAGATAGAATAAAAGCATTGACATTTTACATTCCAAATATTGATAAACAAAAAGAAATTGTATCTGCTTTTGATGAGATAGATGAGAAAATATTGTTTAATTCACAAAATATTAGTCTCATAAATGAAGAGATTACACAATATTTTAATTCATTATTTATAGATAAACATTATGAAACTATAAAGCTTTCTAACATATCATATATTACAAAAGGAACTACTCCGACTACATTAGGATTTGATTTTGTTGAAAGTGGTATAAATTTTGTTAAAATAGAAAATATTACTGATGATTATCATTTTGATAATAATTTTAAGAAAATTAATGAGGAGTGTAATAAGGCATTAGAACGGTCGCAGTTAAAAGAAAATGACATATTATTTTCTATAGCTGGGACTCTTGGAAAGGTTGCAACTGTAAATAAAAATGTGTTGCCAGCCAATACTAATCAAGCATTGTCAATTATTAGACTTACAGATAACAGTTTTTTACCTATATATTTATTATATATGTTAATAACTGATAGTATATCAGAACAAGTTAAACAAATGCAAAAAGGTTCAAATAGACAGAATTTGTCACTGGACAATATTAAAAATTTTGATATTATAAATGCACCATTTGAAAAACAACAAGAATTTGCCCAATTTGCCACAAAAAAAGAAGAAGAGAAAAAGAAACTTAATGTTCAAAAAGAAAAACTATTGAATGAGAAAGAAACTCTGATACAAAAATATTTTAAATAAAATGTTGAAAGGTAGTATTATTTGAAACAATGTATAGATGTAACAAGTGAATATTTAAATAAATCTACCAAGGAAATTGGAAGTATTACTTTTGATAATGATTATAATGTTGGTGAACATAGCGATGAGATACGAATAGCTATTTGGTTGCATAATTGTTTTGGTGGGGATATAAAACTCATTAAAGAAAATAGCAGAGGCTTTGGAGTAAAAACCTCAGATTATGAGTGGAATGGGCGATTATGGGAATTGAAGACATTAAAGACAGCAAAATCAATTGATAGTGCATTAAGAAAAGCAATAGAACAAATATTTGTAAATCCTGGTGGAGTTATACTTAATTTTGAAAATGGTATTGACAGTATAAGTAAAATTGAAAAAATGATAAAATCAAGAATAGAGACAAGTTGTCGTTTTAAGATTGATATAATAATTATGAGTATTAACACATTAGAAAAGGTTGTAAGGTATAACTAAAAAGTGGGTGTTGCACCCCCGCCCTTACTGGCAGAGGCCCTACCCACTATGTATATCGTATCATAATTATATATTATTGTCAATATGCTTTTATAAGATATACCTTGAACTTGACAAGTACATTTTTGATGACAACAACCAACTTTATGATTTAATATTATTAAAAGAAGTAGATATTGATTCAATGACAGTTGAAACTTATGATGTAAGAGAGTATGAGATTAAACAAAAGATTAGTTGAACTTGGGTTTTGCTCAAGAAGAAATGCGGACAAGTTAATAAAAGAGGGAAGAGTGAAAGTCAATGGTAAATTGGCTTCACTTGGTGAGCAAGTAGAAGATATTGATGACATAGAAATAGATGGAGATATAGTTGCCAAAGATGATGAAAAGATTTTAATTGCATATAATAAACCAAGAGGAGTTGTATGCACAGAAAGCAATGTTGAAAAATCTGAAAAGATAAGCGATAAGATAAAAGAATTTGGATTTGGCAAAAGACTTTTTACTGTAGGAAGACTTGATAAAGATTCTACAGGATTAATACTTATAACAAATGATGGAGATTTAGCAAAAGATATAACAAATACTCATAAGAATTATGAAAAAGAGTATGAAGTAAGAGTAAACAAGCCAATAACTTCTGAATTTTTGAAAAAAATGGAACGAGGTGTGTTCATAACTGAGATTAATAAAAAAACTAAACCATGTAAAACTCATCGTTTCGGTTTAGAAGAATATAGATTTTCTATAACTATAACTCAAGGATTAAATAGGCAAGTTAGAAGAATGTGTAAAGAACTTGGATATCATGTAGTAGATTTAAAGAGGGTACGTATAATGAAACTGAAAATTGGAAATCTAAAAGCAGGAGAGTTCAAGATTATTAATAAGAGTGAATTGTTTTAAAGTAAACATAGATTAAAGCAAATATCATAGAGACATTATATTAAAATATAATTATTTAAAATAAAAATAGGAGATAAAATGAATAAATTTTATAGAAAAGTTAGTTCTGTTTTGATAGTTTTAACTGGAATTATATTTTTTGCTTGTACAAATGTAAAAGCAACAAACACAATTAATAATGCGGTAGAAAATAAATTAGGTAAAAGAGTATATTTTGCAGCACCACTTTTTAATGAAATGGAAAAAGAATATAATTTAAAAATCGTATCTATTCTTGAAAGTTATGGGTATGAAGTATTTTTGCCACAAAGAGATGGGTTTGAAGCAGTTACTCTTAAAGACAAAACTGAAGAAGAAATAAGTGAACTTATATTTAAAAAAGATACTGAAGAAATAGAAAAAGCAGATATTTTATTCGCAGTTCTTGACGGTAGAGTACCAGATGAAGGCATGTGTATTGAAATCGGCATAGCATATGCAAAAGGTAAAAGATGCTATGGAATAAGAGATGATATACGATCAATTGAAATAGATATGGATTTAAATCCAATGATAGTAGGCTGTTTTGATAAAATTTTTTATGATATAGATAGTAAGAGATTAATAAGTTCCCTTAAAGAGTACTTATCTAAAAATGAATTATAAAATATTTTTAATATGAATAAACAGGAAGCTAAAAAAAGAATAGAAGAATTAATTGCATTACTTTCAAAAGCAAGTGAAGCATACTACAATGAAGATAAAGAGATAATGTCTAATTTTGAGTATGATAAACTTTATGATGAGTTAGAGTCTCTTGAAAATGAATATGATATTCATTTATCTAATTCATTAACTCAAAATGTTGGGTTTAAGGCATCAGAGTTTTTACCAAAAGTTCGTCATGAGAAACCAATGCTTTCACTTGATAAAACTAAAGATAGAGAAGTTCTTAAAGATTTTTTAGGTGACAATGAGGGAGTTCTTTCATATAAATTAGATGGTTTAACAATAGTTTTAACGTATGAAAATGGTGAATTTGTAAGTGGTGTTACTCGTGGAAATGGAGAGATAGGGGAAGACATATCAAACAATATTCCTGCATTTACCAATGTCCCACTTAAAATAGCATATAAAGGACATCTTGTACTAAGAGGTGAGGCAATTATAAGCTATAGCGATTTTAATAAAATAAATGATGAGATAGGGATAGGATTTGAAAAGTATAAAAATCCAAGAAATCTTTGTTCTGGTTCAGTTCGTCAACTTGACCCAAATATAACTAAAAAAAGAAATGTAAAGTTGATAGCATTTTCACTTGTGGAAATTGGAACTGACAAAAAAACTAAAGAAGAACAAAATATTAATAAGACTTATGAGAATCAATTAAAGTTTTTAGATGAACTTGGTTTTACAATAGTCACCAATAAAAAAGTAACAAAAGAGAATATTTTAAAAACGATAGAGTGGTATGCAGAAGATGTAAAGAGTAATGATTATCCATCTGATGGTTTAGTTCTTATGTTTAATGATATAGAATATGGAATATCACTTGGTACAACTTCAAAATTTCCAAGAAATGCACTTGCATTTAAATGGCAAGATGAAACAGCAGAGACTGTGCTTCGTGATATAGAGTGGTCGCCAAGTAGAACAGGACTTATAAATCCCGTAGCAATATTTGATACTGTGGAACTTGAAGGAACCAATGTGTCAAGAGCATCTTTACACAATATTTCTATAATGGAGGAATTGAAACTTGGTATAGGAGATAAGATAAAAGTTTTCAAAGCAAATATGATTATACCTCAAGTTGAAGAAAACTTAACCAAGAGCAATAGTTTTAAAGTGCCAAGTAAATGCCCAGTATGTGGTAATAAAACTAAAGTAAAGAATAATGAAGGTGTTAAAACTTTAGTTTGTGAAAATGAAGCCTGCCCTATAAAACATATAAAAAGTTTTGAAAATTTTGTTTCAAGAAATTGTATGAATATTGAGGGTATAAGTATAGCAACAATAGAGACATTTATAGAAAAAGGATTTATTCATGAGTATGCAGATTTATATAAAATAGATAAGTATAAGGAAGAAATAGTAAAAATTGAAGGCTTTGGTGAAAAATCATACGAGAATATTATTAAGGCAGTTGATAATAGTAGAGAGACTGAATGTTATAGAGTAATTAATTCACTTGGAATTCTTGGTATAGGTACTGCAAATGCAAAACTTTTAGCAAAACATTTTGAGGATGATTTTGATAAACTTATGAAAGCAAATGTAGAAGAATTACAAGATATTGATGAGATAGGACCAGTTCTTGCAAAATCCATAAAAGATTATTTTAAAGATAAGAATAATAAAAAGATAGTGGATGATTTACTTAAAGAAATAAAAATTAAAAAAACTAAAAGAAGTGATGATTTAAAACTTGCTGGTATGACTTTTGTAATTACAGGTTCATTAAATAATTATTCTAATCGTGAAGAACTTGTAAAAGTTATAGAAGATAATGGTGGTAAGACAGCAGGTTCAGTTAGCAAAAATACAACTTACTTAATTAACAATGATAAAGCAAGTAGTTCAACTAAAAATAAAAAAGCAAAAGAACTTAGTATTCCTATTATTAGTGAAGAAGATTTTAATAAATTAATTAGTTAGAGTTTGTAGAACTCATTTATTCATAAGATATAAGAGGTTTGACCGTATGGACATAACTAAATTTAAAGTTATGTTAGTAGTAAATAAGGAGTATTATATGGAAAATATTATTTCAACAATTTCAGAAGCAGTAAATACAGCTACTTCAAGTGGGAAAGTCGGATATGATGTGGCATTTCCAAATCTTGGAATATTTATAAAGAATTTACAAAATACTATAAGAATAGGAAACTTTACTATTGCTTATTATGGCATAATTATTTCTATTGCTATGCTTATTGCATTTACGATTGTGACTTATCTTGCAAAGAAAAAGAATATTAATGAAGATATATTTTATGATGTGTTTATAATTATAATTGTCCTTGGAATAATTGGTGCAAGAGCATATTATGTTATATTCAAATGGGATTATTATCAAATACGACCACATGAGATACTTGATATAAGAGCAGGAGGACTTGCTGTATTTGGGGGCATCATACTTGCAATAATTGGTATAACAATTTATTGCATAATAAAGAAAATTAATGTTATAAAGGTTCTTGATTTGACTATGATAGGTGTTGCTATTGGACAAGCAATTGGTAGATACGGCAATTTCTTCAATATGGAAGCATTTGGAGAATATACTAATAATATAGTTGCCATGAGACTAAGAGAAGAATATCTTGACCCAGCAAACATAACATTTACACAAAGTTTAAATTTAATTGAAGAAGAGGGTATAAAATATATACAAGCTCATCCAACATTTTTATATGAGTCTTGTTTAAATATAGTGCTATTTATAATACTAATTTTCATATTAAATAAAAAACATAAATTTGATGGTCAAATTTTTGCTACATATCTTGTAGGCTATGGTATTATAAGAACATTTGTAGAAAGTTTTAGAACTGATAGTTTAATGCTTGGTACTTTTAAAGTATCTAAACTCGTAGCAATACTTTGTATAATTATTGGAATAGTAATATATATTTTAAATTATAAAAAAATTAAGCCATTTGATAAAGTATATGAATTGCCAGAAAGTATGGTTAAAAATGGACCGGAAAAAGAAACTGAGTAGGTATTTATGTAAATTTATGTTATATGAGTAGATATCATAAAAATATAAGGAGGTAGATTATGAAACTTGGAATAGTAGGGTTACCAAATGTTGGGAAATCAACTTTATTTAATTCAATAACAAAAGCAGGAGCAGAATGTGCAAATTATCCATTTTGCACTATTGAACCTAATGTAGGTGTAGTTCCAGTTCCAGATAAGAGAATAGATGAACTCGCAAAACTTTATAATTCAGAAAAAAAAACTTATGCAACTATAGAGTTTGTGGATATAGCAGGTCTTGTAAAAGGTGCTTCTAAAGGGGAAGGACTTGGAAATCAATTTCTTGCTAATATAAGAGAAACTGATGCTATAGTTCATGTTGTTAGATGTTTTGAAGATGGCAATATTGTCCATGTTGATGGTTCAATAGATGCAATAAGAGATATAGAAGTTATTAATATGGAACTTATATTTGCTGATCTTGAAACACTTGAAAAAAGACTTTCAAAAGTAAAACATCTTATGAACAATGATAAAGAAGCAAAGATTGAAAATGAAGTATTGGAGAATTTAAAGAAACATTTAGAAACTGGACATCCTGCTATAACATTTGATAGAAGTGAAGATGATGAAAAGTATGTAAGTGATTTAAATTTACTTACAGATAAAAAAGTTATATATGCCTGTAATGTATCAGAAGTAGATATAGCAAATGATGGTGCAAACAATGAGCAAGTTAAAAAAGTAAGAGAGTATGCAAAAGAACATAATTTTGAGACATTTGTACTATGTGCAAAAGTTGAAGAGGAACTTGCAGGTTTAGAAGATGATGAAAAAGAAGAATTTTTAAAAGAACTTGGGCTAAAAGAATCAGGGCTTGATAAACTTGTAGCAGCTTCATATAGATTACTTAATCTTATGTCATTTTTAACTGCTGGAGAAAAAGAAACAAGAGCTTGGACAATAACGATTGGTACAAAAGCACCTGAGGCAGCTGGTAAAATCCATACTGATTTTGAAAAAGGATTTATAAAAGCTGAAGTTGTAAATTATAAAGACTTGCTTTTGCTTGGAAGTCTTGCAAAGGCTAAAGAAAAGGGACTTGTGCGTATGGAAGGTAAAGACTATGTTGTGCAAGATGGAGATGTAATTTTATTTAGGTTTAATGTGTAAATAAATGGCAACAAAAAAGAAAGTGAAAAAAGTAATAAAGAAAAGAGAAACGAGAGCAGAGAAGGTTACAAAAAAAGAACTTGAGGAAAGAAACTCGTTTATCAAAGTCATAGGGACAATTATTGCTATATTTTTAACTATTTTTATAGCTTTATCAAACTTCTCTTTATGTGGTAGTATAGGCGGAATTATAAGGTCTATTGTTTTATCTTGCTTTGGAACTTATGGATATTTTTTTTCTATAATACTTGGTATATCAATACTAATTTCACTCTTTAATGATGATAAAAGAACAAGTTTGAAAATTTATGCACTTATATTCTTTTATATATCTATAATATGTCTTACTGAAAGTTTTTTACATGATTTTGAAATAGAAGATAGTTTTTCAAGTGCACTTGATTTTAGTGTAAAAAAAGCCAGTGAGATGTTTTCATTTACAAGTGATGGTTTTAGTGGAGGTTTTGTTGGCACTGCTATCTCATATGTTACTTTTAAAGCTATAGGTAAGGTTGGCTCACTTATATTTTTTTCTGCATCATCACTTATTACATTTATTTTGTTATTTGGACTTGGTATATCAAAAGATATAATAAATTTTTTGAAAGCTACTTTGCTATTTATACCAAATATTATAAAAAATATAAATGGGAGAAAAGAAGAGTTAAAACAAATAGAAATTGATAATGAAAATATATTAAAGAGTACAATAGAAAAAAGTAAGAAAGTTAATCAAGAAGTAACTTATGACAATGGATTCAGTGGAGGAAGACTTGTTCTTGAACCACTTGAAGAAAATAAAAAGAAAGTATTTGATACAAAGAATGTAACTGTGTCTGCATCGGATATACAATCGAGATTTTATAGGGCAGATGACACAAATGCTTATGACAATCAAAAATCTTATTTACTTAAATCAATGAAAAAGAAAAGTGTAAATGAGATTCTGTTTGAGGAAAAAGAAAAAGGTAATAAAAATCCATTATTCTTTTATACTGATGGAATGAAACCAATAGATGAACTTGAAAATATTACTATACCTACAAAAAACGATAATGTATTTGATAATTCATTTATAAATGTAAAAGATTATGAAAATGATTATGGAGATGTGACGGATGGATTTAGCAACATTGAAGATGATAAGACAAATATAGTTAATGAAGATGAAAATAGTTTTGCAAGTGGGCTAAGTGATTTGAGAAATGATGAAAATTTAAACAATATAAAGGATAATAAAGAGTTTTTAACTAATATAAAAAATAAGAATCTTGAATTTAAAAATAATAATTTAAAGGATGTTGATTTAACACCTAAAAGCAGAAAGAAGAAAAAGTACAAATTTCCTCCTACAAATTTGCTTTTGAAAAATCAAAAAAATAGTATAGATGGAAGTGACCCTACATTAAACGAAAAATCAAATATATTAGTTGAGACTTTAAAAACTTTTGGAGTAGGAGTTACTGTTACCAATATAATAGTTGGTCCATCAATTACAAGATTTGAATTAAAACCAGATATTGGTGTTAAAATTTCAAAGATATTATCACTTGAAGATGATGTAAAACTTGCACTTGCAGCAAGTGAGATAAGGATAGAAGCACCTATACCAGGTAAATCAGCTATAGGTATAGAGATACCAAATGCAAAAAGTAGCGGAGTGTTACTTGGAGATATAATTACTATGCCAGAGTTTAGAAATGCTGAATCAAAACTTACTGTTGCTATAGGAAAAGATATTTCAGGGAAAGCAATAATTACTGATTTAAGAAAGATGCCCCATCTTCTTATAGCTGGTGCAACTGGTTCAGGTAAATCTGTATGTGTTAATAGTTTAATTACATCAATTATATATAAGGCAAGTCCAGAAGATGTGCGCCTTATAATGGTAGACCCTAAAGTTGTTGAACTCCAGATTTATAATGGAATACCACATTTACTTATTCCAGTAGTAACTGATGCGAAGAAAGCGGCAGGAGCACTTAATTGGGCAGTATCAGAAATGACAAGAAGATATAATTTGATACAAGAAAAGAGAGTTCGTGATATAGAAAGTTATAATAAA
>CADCOW010000143.1 GCA_902803205.1 uncultured Eubacteriales bacterium
ATATTTTTGAAGAAAAACTATTGATTTTGTTGATAAATTTTTATTTTATGCACGTTTTTAACATTGTTGAGTGGACACTAGTTAATATAAAGTGTAATAAGCTTCAATTATTTATAATATAACCAATCTTTTATAGTAAGATAAAATCATAAATTACATTATTGCACTTAATTTCTACCTTTCCCCTGTCTCGCAAACAGAAACTCGTAAAAACTAATTTATAATATTCCTCCAAACAATGTATGGCATTGTCATCTTCAAGTACCAAATTGGATCACCAGGTTTTGCAAGTTTGCCTTTAACGTTATAATACTTATCATCTTTGTCACCACATAACTTGAGTTGCAACTCAATTATTTCATCAATTAATTCTTTTGGAGACTTCTTATAATTTTTACCATTACCCTTCCAATTCTATACCTATTGCTTTAAATCTTTCTTTTAATTCTAAGATACTATGCTCACTTAGTTTCATTCTTTTTACTTCTATATTTTTTTTATCATTATTTGAACTTTCTGATAGTATATAACCATTTTTATTTAGCTTACTAATAATTTCTTCTTGGCACTTAACTCCTAAATTTCTTATATTTTTTAATTCTTCTATACTCATATTAGTAAGTTCTTCTATACTTTTTATTCCATACCTTTTAAGAGCATTGTGACTTCTGACTGTAAGTTCTAAAGAATCAAGTGAATTATTACTTCTAATAATTTCATTACTTTCCCCTCCTACACTTAAGCATAAATCATAAAGATTATTTATTCCTCTTTCTGCTAATTCTCTCCTTAAATTCATACTAAACGAAAGCGACTCTGATAATTCATTTAGATTATAATCTTTTATAATTTTTATTGAATTAAAACCATATTTTGTCAGTTTACAATTATATTTTTGTTCCATTAGTCTAAGTTTAATCTCTTGAATACAAGCCCTTAGTTTCGCAAATGATTCTTCATCATCGCCATTATAATATTCAACTATTCTTTGTAAATTTTGATTAAATTTATCACCTGCTGATACTTTTTTCAAATCGCCTATCAAATCAATACCAAGCCACACCTTTGCTTCTCTTTTGATACAATCAACTTTTTCAAACTTCATTCGCTTTCTCCTTTTCACTTTTTATATTAAGAATATTTCTGTTCCTACTCTACCCATCTTACTTAAATCAACTTTCTCACCTTTTTCAAGTATCTCAATAATTTTGCTATATTGCATCTTTAATGGAATTTGCTCTGCAACTTTATCTTTTAAATCTTTTCAAAAATGTTCTTAAGTTCCAAAACCTTATCGCTATTTTTATACTTTTCATAGCATCTTTCTTTTTTCTCTTTAAGTTCTTTTATTCTATCTTCTTCTTTTTCATCTAAATATGCTTCTACATCATCTAATGTATACTTCTCGCCTGTCTCTTTATATACTATAGTCATATCTACAATCTGGTCCACGCCATCAGTCTCTAATGCTCCTACATATGCATTTTCAAAAGCATCTTCTTTACACTCGGATTCAATAGTAAACTCAATTGGACCTCCATCATACATGTCTTTATCTTCGTCAAAACTCGCATAAGCAAAACTTACTTCATATTTTTTCATACTATTCTCCTTTCTTAATTACATTATTTCATCTATGTACTATTTATCCTAACATTTTTAAATACTCATACATTTTTTGAGTATAGGTTTCTAAATCAATTGTTTCTTTATATGTTTTATCATTTTTAGAGCTTAAAGTTATCATATATTCTTTTGATAAAAAATCATCTATAGAATTTTCATAACTCAAAATCTTAACTTTTACTCTAATGCCTGGTTTATATTGTTGCAATAATTTAGAAAATGATTCGACATCAGTAATTTTATTGCCATCAAACTCTGTCAAAAAATTAGCTGTATTAAAATCTAAATTAAGCTCCTTAAATGGTGAACCCAGTTCTAAGAAGAATATAAGTAAGCCTTCTGTTTTACTAATCTTACTACTGGGTTCAATTATTTTAAAGTCATTAACTATATCAGCCCTTATGCCAAGCCAAGGTTTATCATTTACATTTATTTCTTTCTTTTCTATTTTGCTCGGTCTTTTTGTTACATAACTAAAAGTTTCCATATTGTCAGTATAGATATTTGTTATTAATGATTCTATAACTTTGTCATCATATTTATAAGTACCATAATTTTCTCTACCATTTTTATGAATCTCGCAAAAAAATATATAGTCATTATCAATATTTTCATTATATTCAGCAGTAAAATATCTACAATTTTTATATTCCTTATCATAAACAAAATATACTGATTTAGATAATACTCTTTGCATTTTTATATTAAATTTTATTTTAAATATACTAAAAGTATCATTGTCAGCATAAATTATCTTACTACTCTTTTCAAAATCATCTTCACTATATGGACTAATTAAAAAGTTATTAATATATGAAGTCTCAAGTAAGTCTAAAACACTATGTTCATTTAACATTTCTATAAAAGACTTTGGTGTTAAGAAAAAGAATTGTGGCAATGCTTTATATTGAAAATCATATACCATATAATAATCTGTTACTTCATTAGATAATTTAGGATTACAATCAATATTAAAATATCCTATAAGAATAACTTTATCATTACTATCTATGTAAAATCTCATTAAATAGATCATTTTATTTTTTCCTTCTACATAATCATACTCTATAAACCGCTCATTTCCTTTAAAGTTCTTAAAATCTCCTAATTTTTCTTCTTCAGTTTCAGTTATCCCATTTTGTTCTTTTATATCGTGTAATGCCAGTGTCATTTGTAGTAAAGAATCATCATTCTTATCAAATAGCAATATCTCTTCTTTTCCATATTTCTCAAAAACATCATCAATTGAACTCCCTATATGTATACCTCTTTCTGTAGCTATATCATCCCCTATAGAAAATGTTTGGAAAAAATAATTCCTTCTTTATATTCTTTTTAACTAAATTATAATCGCATTTTTCATCTACAACTACGCTTCTCGTTTCTCCATATAAATTAAAATCTTTTTCATTCAATACACATTCAATTTTTTCATTGTTCTCATTACTTTTTTCATTCTTCATATTCATTGTTATTTTCCTCCAATTCATTTTCATTTATAAAACGATTCCAAACTTCTAAATCATCAAGAGTTTCAATATCATCGCCTGACAAAATTTCATCATCATAATACTCCATTGTTTACCTCCTTAAATTTTGTATAAAATTACTTATTTGTGAATAATATAATTTGGTTAAATCCTTAATATTTAATACTTGTCTAAAATTATACAAAATAGTCGTAATTGTATAAGAATTTTGCATATTATTCAATGATTTTGCATAATTTTATCTTCTCTTTATATAATATACACTATTTTTAAAAACATGTCAACACCGCTTACTAACTTTGAATTTGTCAAGACCCCTTATTTAAGTTTTACACTATAATATGCTATCACCATTATAGAAAAAATATGGCAAAAGTGCTATAATAGTGCTGTAAGGAGAAGTGTATGGGAAGATTTAATGTCATAGAGACTGGAATTAAAGATTTAAAAGTCATAAAGTTTGAACCTTTTTTAGATACTCGAGGGTATTTTTTTGAAGCATATAACAAAAATGATTTTGTAAAAATAGGGATAACAGAAGAATTTGTCCAAGATAACCAATCAATGAGTAGTATTGGTGTACTCCGCGGACTTCATTTTCAGAAAAACTTCCCTCAGTCCAAACTTGTTAGATGTCTTAAAGGGAAGGTTTATGATGTCGCTGTTGACATACGAAAAGACTCTCCTACATACGGAAAATACTATGGTGTTGAAATGGCTGAAGATAACAACACTATGTTTTATATACCAAAAAACTTTGCTCATGGATTTTTGGTTCTATCTGATACTGCAATTTTTACTTATAAGGTAAGTGACTTTTATCATCCAAATGATGAAGGCGGTATCATGTACAATGACCCTACACTTAAT
>CADCOW010000144.1 GCA_902803205.1 uncultured Eubacteriales bacterium
GTCGTAACTAGCAACTTAAATGTTGATAGGTAAAAATAAACTAAAAATGTGTAAAAAGGCGTTGTGCCTTATTTTTGCATTTTTATTTAGTATAGAGAGTATGGCTGCGGTGGTCAGTGATAATGATGGGTCGGCATTTATAACAAAACCTGAATTTGACAGCCTTAAAAATGACTTCCAAAGTCAGTTAGACAAATATAACACAAGTATTGACAATAAGATTGAAGCTGCCATAGCCACATATCTGGCAGGTATAAGTGTATCAAAAGAAACAGAACTTAATAGTTTTTTTAAAACCATCGTTGAGAAAGATAGTAATTCAAGAACTTGGACTGATTTAAGTAATATAAAACCAAATACAAATAACGAAAAAGCTGCAAGAGGACGATTCTTTGTTCGTTTGAGCCATGGTATATCTGGTGCTTACAACAATAGAGGAAATTATACTTGGTTAATTAATGGATATAACTATGTAAGTGCTAGCCCAGAATGGGTTGGGAATGGGCATACCTCTCGGATTTTATTTTTTGATGAATGGGAAAATAACGGAGATATGTATTATTGCTTAAATAATACAAATAGATGGAGTTCTTGCATGGATTTTACTGCGCAAGGTGCTGTTACCACTGCAGTAACTGTTTCTAAAACTCCTGCGGAGAGTAAACCGCCTACGACATATACTATGGACTATACTGCATATAATTACCCAACTATAATTCTTTCGGCATTTACTATTACTTCAACTGGTTGGGGTTGTGCTGTTGACATTACAAATGGTATCTCATATAGTGTTGTGGATAATTATGATGTATTAAAGTATAATACAGCAACATCTATGGCCTCATATACAATTTATGGAATAGTTTTTAAAAATCGCTATACTTTTAGTAATGCTACTGCGGATTTAATAAGTGAAAATATAAGAGGAACAAATGGTGGATATAGGGTTTATAGAAGTAATACTGCTGATACTGATACAGATGCTTATGAAACATATTGTGATTTCATTTATAAATCAGGAACTCCAAGAATTATAACTAATAATATGAATACATTAATTAATAATGTTGCATCAGAGGTTCTCGGTAAACCTGTGTATAAATATGAAGGTATACCAGTTTGTTGCCCAGATGAAAATGGAAAATTAAAATTGAAATTTAAAGTAACTACTTCTACTGGTGATTATAGAATATATATAGCAAATGGACCTTTTGCAAATTCATCTACAATTTCAGTGAAAAATACAACAGATAAGATTATATATAATCATCTGGGTAGTAGTGGAACTGATGAAGATATAGTTATAGATGTTGATGATGATACAAAAGGGAAAACTTTGTATGTGAAAATTTTACCATCAACAACTGGTGCTACTGCAACATTAGAGCAGACAGATAAAATAATATTAGAGATTAGTAGAGGTTAAAAGAAAGAAGAATTTATGAAAATTATGGTTAGAAAAATTTTAATGATTATTAGTGTTTCAATATTTTTATGCTGCAATACATTTTCTGCAATAGTATCTGATTATGATGGTTCAGCATTTGTAACTAAAAGAGAATTTGAAACATTGAAAAATGATTTTGATGAACAAGTGAATAATTATAATAATTCAATTGATCGTAAAATTGATGGTGCTATAGCTTCGTATCTTGCCGGAATAAATCTATCAAAAACAGTTACTTTGGGAAGTTTATATAATAAAACTTTAGAACGTGATGCTAATTCCAATAGATGGATTGATATAAGTGGCATAAATCCAACAACTTCAGATGGAAAGCATATAAAAACAGGTTTCTTTCAAACTATAAGATTTGGTATAGCTGATAAGAATTTTGGTAGTGGTTGCTATAGTTATATTATATCAAATTTTAATTCTGCTAATGCGAATATTAGCTATGTTGCCGATCCTCAAAAATCAACTTGTTTTTTTGCCAATAAATATGAAGTTGGAAGTAATAATTACTGGTACTTACAAGATACAAAAATTCATACGGCGGAAATGATGCTTACTGTTTCAAGTACTTTGGGTGTTGGTGCCGCATCTACTAAATGGTACGATCAAAACAAACCACCATCTACATATACACTTAATTTTTCGGCTGCTACAGAGCCTTCTGTTCTTGATAATATATGGACACATACTTGGGCAAGTGTTGGATCTTGGGCGCCAAGATCTGAATCTTCAGGAAGTATTTCTACAAACTGGACAGATGGAACAAATTATCCAAACTTAGCATATAATGCTTCAGGTGCAGTTGCCACAGATGAGTTTTATTTGACAGAGTATAATGAGCGATTTACTTATGATAATAGTTCAGGTAATATTACAACAAAAAACGTATATAATACAAATTCAGCTGCCAATCCTGGCTGGCATATGTTTTCAGACTACTCTGGAGATACAGGAACAAGAAGTGAAAAAGTGACGACCTTTAATTGGAAATATCCCTATCAAAATTTTGTTAAAATCAAGTATTCAGATCTAATTAATTATTATGCAAGTTACTATGCAAATGATATTGTATATAAATATAGTGGAATTCCATTATTTAATGTAACAGATAAAGGAAAGGTAAAATTGAAATTAAAAGGGACAACATCAACTGGGAAATATACTCTTGCCATAGCAGACTCAAAGTTTTCAAATAGTTCTTCACTTTCACTTGTAAATGCAAATGGGAAAATA
>CADCOW010000145.1 GCA_902803205.1 uncultured Eubacteriales bacterium
AATGAAGAAATACTTGGTTGTAGTGCTGAAGGACATGTTAGTCATATTTTGTCAAATAGATTATCAAGTAGACCAATGGGCTGGAGTCTTAAAGGTTGTAATAATATATCAAAATTAATTGCATATCACTACAATGGTGGAAGTATAGCAAGATTCTTAGTAAAGAGAAGATATAGGGTATTAAATTATAATATTATAAATTTCAAAGAAGCTAAAGAAGAATGTATAAAGAATACTAAACAAGAAATAAAGAGTGTAAAGCCAATAAAAAAACCAGGAGTAGATCCTAAGTATTATAATATTATTCAAGTAGAGTTGACAGAACAAGGGAAAATACTAAACATATGGGCAAAATTTAATAAAAAACAATTATAAATATATATTTTTTTACTTTTAAAACCTATAATAACTTGACACTATCTTTGTTTTTAGATTTTGTTGTATTTTAATTTGAATTGTGATAAAATAAAAAAATGGAATTGAAAAAGCAGAAAATTTTATTTTTAGACAGAGATGGCACCATATGCTATGATGATGGTGCTTTTAATAATGAAGATATACCTTATAAAGAAATTATAGAAAAAATAAGACCAATAGTTGGTGTAAAAGAAAGTTTAAAGTATGCTAAAAGTAAAGGCTATATGCTAATTGTCATATCAAATCAAGCCGGCATAGCAAAAGGTAGATTTGATGAATGTGATACTCATTATAGCAATAAACTTTTGCAAGAAAAACTGGATGGTTTAATTGATGGTTTTTATTATTGTCCACATCATACGACTGGACGAAATAGTAAAAATCAAATTGCAAAAAATGCGAAAATGAATTTGATTTTTCACTGTGACTGTAGAAAACCAGAGATAGGAATGTTTATACAGTGTGAAAATGATTTGCGAAATGGCAAATTGCAATATATTGATGAACAAATGATAAAAGACAAGACATCATATCAAGAAGATAGAAACAAGATATTTAAAAAAACTGTTGATGCTACAGAAGTTGATAAGGTAAATTCTTATATGATAGGTGATAAGTGGCTTGATGTTTTGTCTGGAGAGCGATATGGAGTAAATGCAATATTTGTGATGAGTGGCGAAGGTGAAGTAGAATACAATTATAAAAAAGATAAACAAAAGGAACTTCCTAAAAAGTATGAAGTTTTTACAGATATAAATGAGTTTATAAAAGAAAGGCTGTAGAAGAGTTATATTGTATAGGCGAGCTATGCGAGCCTTTGTAGGGGCGAAGCAGTGAGAGCCCGAAAGGAGACAATAAATGAGATATATTGATGAGCTATGTGTAAGAAGGCCGGAACTAAAAAATATCAAAAATGATATTGAGAAGGCCTATGAAGCAATAAAGAATTGTTATAGAACTGGCAATAAAGTTTTAATATGTGGAAATGGTGGAAGTGCAGCAGACTCTTCACATATTACTGGTGAACTTATGAAAGGTTTTAAAAAGAAAAGACCTATTGATGACAACTTTGAAGATAAATTGACCGAAGCAGTTGAAAGTTTTTATGATAAAAATATGATGTCTGGTGCATATGATAGAATTAAAGAAATGAAAGAGACACTTGAAGTGGGGCTTCCAACTATTGACCTTACTGCATTTACCGCTCTTAACACTGCATTTGCAAATGATAAAAATGCAGATTATATATTTGCAAATGCTATTCTTGGGCTTGGTAAAAGAGATGATGTGCTTATAGCTATAACTACATCTGGAAGTTCAAGGAATGTAGTGAATGCTGCTTTTGTTGCTAAAGCAAAAGGTATGAAGGTAGTGGCACTTACAGGTAAAGGTGGTGGATGCCTTAAAGATGTAGCAGATGTAAATATAATAATAGATAATAATGAAACATTTTTGATACAAGAAGAACATATAGCTATTTATCATGCAATCTGTCTTGATATAGAAGAAGAATTTTTCTAATGAATATTTTATCAGTTAAGAATAGAAAAGAATTTAGAAAGTGGCTTTCTAAAAATCATGATAAAGAAATTGAGTGTTATGTATTACTTAAAAGAGGTAAACCAGTTGATGAGAAGGTCTTTTATTATATTGATGCGGTAGAAGAAGCACTATGTTTTGGATGGATTGATAGTACTGTGAGAAAAGTTGATGGTATAGCCTATCAAAGATTTTCTAAAAGAAATAAAAAAAGTTTATGGACAGAGTTAAATATAGCAAGAGTAAAG
>CADCOW010000146.1 GCA_902803205.1 uncultured Eubacteriales bacterium
TAAAATTCTCATTTTATTCTATTATACCATTTATAAAATATGCATTCAATTAAAAACACAAATTATATGACAAATTTGTCATATTCTTTTCAATAAAAAAGATGCCCCAATTCAAGGCATCCAATCAACTACTTAAACTCAACTATATCACCTATCCCCACCTTAAAGTGCTTACATATCTTCTCTAAGGTAGATAATCGCAATGAATTATTTATCTTCTATTTTTTTCTGTTTAAAGTCAAAGATGCAAAAATACACTGACTTACTTTTTCATTTCTAAATACGGAAGTTCTGTAAAGCCTGCTTTTTTATAAGTATTTATTGCTTTTTCATTTCCTTTTTCTACTTCTAATCTAAATAAATAACCTTCATACTTTTCTTCAATAAACTTAAAAAATGAGCTGCCAATTCCTTTTTTTCGATACTGTTCTTTTATATATAAATCTTCAATCCATATACAATGCTTTCCAAATTCTGTTGAAAAACTCTTTGCTATCATCGCATAACCAAAAATGGTATCACCATCACAAAAAACATAGCCTTCTAAATACTTAGAATTACCTATGCAATTATCAACATTTGCATTAAATATCTCTTCAGAGCCATTTGTAAGAAGTGCAGGAGATAAATAAAACTCTCTCATCATATCAATAACTTGCTTTTTATCACTAATTTCCATTGACCTTATTATCATATCTAAACCCTTTATAATGCTATAGTTGTATTCTAATTTAATTCTTCACTCCCACCTTTAGTCACTTCATAAAACTTTTTCTTTACTGTATCGTACATTAGAACGAGCATATTATTTTTATCTTCTAAATCAACAAACGAAAGTGCAGAAAGAAATGCATCAAGACATCCGTGAATATCAGACAGGGGGACTACATTTTACCAAACTGCTATTCTATTTTCAGGAGCTATATACATTCCGTCTCCTTCTTTTATATTATAAGTTTCTATAAATTCATCATATTGCTGTAATGTAACATTAGCCCTAAGATACGCAATTGGATGAGTATCAGTCAACACCAAAGCTTCTAAAACTTGCAAAGTATCAACTCTTGCCCATAATCTTGCATTTGCCCTAAAAAACTTGTCATAGTCAAAGTTAGGAACACGTTTTGCAAGCATTAACATACATTTTATACCAGCCATATCTGCAATAGCTTCAGTTTGAACCATTTGGCCACTATATTTTGTTCCATCATCAAAGGCAACAACCTTATCATAATACTCAATTAATTTGTTTGCTCTATTCCTAAAAGCCTCTTTATCTTCTTTAGTCCACCAATTTTTTACATTTCCTAATTCATCATATTGAGAACCAATTGTATCAAAAGCATGGCTTATCTCATGACCTATAACAGAACCAATTGCTCCATATTTCTCTTCTATGCTCATATCACTACGATATGTTACATCGCAAAAGAATCCTGGTATTATATTGATAGAGTTATCTTCTGGATTATAATAAGCATTAGTATCAAGTATATCTATACCCCAAATATCTTTATCAACTTTTTGGTTTATATAAGATAGTTGTCTTTTTATAATTCCTTTGGCAATGGCTTTTTGTGCATCTATATATGTTCCACCATTTTCTTTTGATTTAATTTGATATATTGAGTCGTCTTCCCATTTGTCTGGATACAATGAATGAATATTTATATTATCAAGTTTTTTAATAGCGGCTTTTTTTGTTTCTTCTGAAAGCCAGTCAATACTTGACAACATATCTCTATATGCATCAATTGACTCTTTACATAAACTGGTAATTTCATTTTTCATTTCAGCAGTGACATATTTATTTAAATATATACGGTCAAAACAATATGGTAAAAGCAGTCTTGTTTCTTGGTAAGCCAAGTCAACATCAGACATACTTTCACTAATACCTCTAAGTGCATTGTTGATTTCTTGATTTTTTCGAAATGCATCTTCATCTACTCTATTTATATAAATTCTTGCTACATATGTCAAAAAATATGCTTTCATCCCGTCAAGATTTTCATCAGCATAAATATCTTTTAGAGCATCTAACCATTTAGGCTCGTTAAGATTAATTAATTTGGAAGAGGCATAACCATATTTTTCCATAAAAGCAGATAGTGGAAGTTTGCCCTCTATTTTCTTTATATCATCCATAGTCACTTGATTTATAGTTTTTAATAATGAGTCTGAATTATTACTTTCAAGAATACTCATAATGTTTTTTGCAACTTTACCAGCAAAATTATGTGACAAATCCAATAAAGATTTAATTGATTCATCGTCAAAACCTATACGCTTCAACATATATGTAGTTTTATCATCATTTGCTTGTTTGATCCTTTTTCCATTTTCAGTTAAAGAACTATATTCAGCCGAATCACCAAGTGGTAAATTTGTAGGACTAATAACTACTTCGTATGATGAAGAGTCTTCCTTAGCAGTATGAACCAATATATTAAATAATCCTATAGAATCATCAAATGCATCGTTAGACAATAAGAATTCTGTCATCTCATCAAGAGTAGAAATCGATTGGATTTTTTCGACCAATGATTTTACTGGTTCTACACCTATAGCATTTCTTTCATCCCAATCAAGAAAAAGATTAAAATAATTTTGTATCAAAGATATATCATGAGACAAAACTGGATCGTCAAATTTCAGAGTTTTATCATTAAGAAATTCAAGACATCTTTCTTTAACTGTATCCATAGCTTGAAAGATAGGAGTTTCTGATGAAAACCCCGGTCTTAATTTTGCACTTGTTATCCAGTCGTGATTTATATTTACAAAAAAATCATCTTTTAAACTCGGATTCACTTCATCGTTTACTTCCCCTAAAAGGCAAGAATTAATCCAAGGTTTCATAACTGATGGATCCATAGGTTGAGTCAAAGGTGTAGACAAATCATTGTGGTTACCCATGCTATTATTGCAAGCGGTTGCAAACATGCAGATAACTAAAACTGATGATAAAACTCTTGAAAATAATTTATATTTCATATTGCGTTACTTTACCTTTCTTTACATAAATTTACTTTTAGTAATGATAACCAGCCTAATAATTACTAAAAACAGATTATAACTTAATTGTAAAAAATTGTCAAACAATGCAATTATTAAAGACATAGGCAACATAACTTTATCTCCTAGCCTAAAACATATTGCTAAAATTTGCGATTCTTTGTATAATATGGTCGCAATAACTTCTGCTATTTTATATAAATATCTATCAAAAACTTTATTCTACCTCACACTGCAATTTCAGCATGCACGACACTATCTTTATAAATATTTTTTATATCATCAATCCATATTTGCAAAAGTTTTGTCTGTTCCTCATATGTTGTCTCTTTTTTAAACACTAATCTTATATTTATATTAAGTGTTTGATTAATATAATAACATTTTACATCTTCAACCTTTTCGAGGCACAATGGATGATTTTTCAACAACACATCAATAATCTTATCTTGCTTTGGGAAAGGAATAGATGTATTAATTAACTTATAAATGATTTTACAAGTCTTTTCAAACTTCCTAATGCAAAATAAATTGAAAGTATAATAGAAAGTATTGAGTTTATATATTTATTCCAGTGATGTTTTGTAAACATAAATGTAATAATTGACAACATACCCAATATAATATCAATTATTAAGTTGTTTTTCCAATTTACCATTTCTGTCTCATTAATTATTAATGGATTATTATTATAGATTTTTTTTTGATTTTGTTTCATTTTCAATTTTAAATATCATTTTTATCCTAATATTATGTTTTTTAGTTTATATCACTGTATCTATTATTACCATTATGCTTCCTGTAATAATTCCAATTAGGCAAATGTATTGATTAAGGCTCACTTTTTCTTTCATAAAAATGCGACCACCTATCATAACAAAAATGGGGTAAACGGCAACAAGTGGATCAGTTGAAACTGAATCCATTGCCATAGCATAACTATAAAAAACTATTCCAATATTATCAGTTATAGCACCAAATATTATCTGCCTTCCTTTTTTGCTAAATGGATTATAAAATTTTTTTTCTTTAAAATAAATATAAACATAACAAATAAAAGCAAATATTGCATACTCCATTCCTACAATAATAATACTATCTCCTTCTGGCATAGCATATCCATAAGTTGTATCAAGGCACACGCCTGTCACAATTGTTTCTAAAGCATCTACAACAGAAAACATAACTGGGAAAATCAAAGTTCCTAAACTATTTTTCATCCAGCTTTTTTGTTTTAACTTTATATTCTCACGGTTTATTAAATTTCGAATTTTTGAAAGCCTTATGATGCTTATTAGAATAACTATAATTCCTACTGTTCTCAAAGGTGTCAAAAGATTAAATAAAGAATCAACCCTACCAAGTACTATATATGCGATAATTAAAAGTATTGTTGATGTTCCACCACCGATTCCTTCCACAGGAGATTCCACCATTGCCTCGTTATAAATATAACCATTAAATGAAATTGTATTAACTACAGCATATACAAAACCAAAAATGGTCATTGGCCAAAATCGCACCGCGCTTTCAAATATTGTAAATGGCTCATTTCGTATTATAAGATACAAAAATGCAATCACAAAAAAAACAATTCCAACACATACAGAATACTTTAAGCAAAAATGCTTTTCTTTCTCTGCACCTATTGCACTTGCTTTATACAACAAACTGGTAGATGAAAAAAGTAGCACCGTTAAAATTATAAATAATAACCATATAGGTCTATTCATAAAATTTACCACAATATAATACCTTTCTTCATTATCATTAGGCACCTCAAAATTTGCTATTTAAGCAATCTCTTTATATCTTCATCACTTACATTTGGTAGCATATCACACAAATGATTAAATATTTTTTCGTATGATTTTTCAGGTGTTCTTTTATAAACTTTGTTTATAAATGATTTTCCATAAAATATTTCAGGTGTTGAATATTTGGCAACTCCCCATCCATAAGGATTGCCATTTTTATCTCTCATATAGACAAAATCATCAATTATGACATAACATTTTTCTTGCAATTTTGTAATTAAAGTTTCAAATCCAACTTTACCACCTTTTTTATAATTACCAATCTCTTTTAATTCTTTTGATAAAATCGGTGCATTTATATTTATCAAATTATATAAATCATTTTCTCTATATGATGCTAAGCCATCTTCAAATCTTGCATCAAAGTCATAACCATTCCTTCTATAATTTGCAAAATCATAAAACCAATCTTTACTTATAAATACTGCTTTTTTATCAAAAAACTTTCCATAAGCACATTTTAATTCCCTAATGATAGGTCCTTTCCATTCCCATACCTTCCACCCATCAGCACCATTCCACCATAAGTCAGGCGATACATTTTCTTCAATAGAAAACCCTTCTATTGAATTTGAAAAAAATGGTATGAAACCATATTTATTAATTGCATCCATTAAACTTTTTTTATTTTTTATATAAATTTTAAATCTATTACTCATTATTTTTTATACTTTTTAAATTTGCCCTTCTATAAGTGAAAAATTTTTAAATCACAGTATCATAATCCATACTCTCACTATTTAAATTATTATCTAACTCTTCACTTACAGCTATCTCATAATGAAATTGTACTCCTTAGATAAAACTCTTATTCTTTCTCTCTACTACTTCTATAATATTATATTTCCAATTTTAGTTGTTGCTGTTACTTTAAGATATGAAAATAATATAAATTGGATATATTATTTCAAATAATACTCTACAATCCTATGACCGATACTATTTTTTTCATATTTTTTTCTTTAAGATAATATGCTGATATCTTCTTTTTGTCGTATTTTAACATCTTACTATCTTTAGTAATTTCTTCTAAATAATAAGTAAAAAACTTTTCCCAACTAAAAAATTTTGTTATATCAATTATCTCAAAAGTACTTTTTAGAATTTTTTCTATTTTTTTATTCTTTATTACTCCTGATTTCAAAATCATCCATTCAAATGATTCAGGTAAACATATATTTATATTTTTATTGTATTTGCACATTTTATATGTTTTATCAATATATGGTGAAAATGCCGCCCCATCTACCATTACCAGTAATTCAACATTTATATTCTCATTTATCTTATTTATAATATTTGAATTACCTCTTGCTGAATCAACTTTTATATTAGTTTTTTTGAAGTACTCTTTAAAAAATTGTTTACCAGATTTTGAATCTTCTGTTATAAATAATACAAATTTATCTTTTTTACGAATATCAACAATAAGCCTACAATAATCATTGATTTTATAGTATTTTTCAAATGTATGCTTTTTTCCTCTCGTTTTAATCTCATAGATTTCTTCTACACTTGATGGAATTTTATCAAAACTTTCTCTACTAAATATTACATAGTAATTATCTGTTTTCTTAATTTTTCTAATAAAATCATTTATATTGTCATCATTCTTAAAGCCAATAAATCCTTCATCAATAAATACAACTGAGTTTTTTGTTTTTTTTATTTGATTTTCAAAGTCTGTATCGTTAAGTGCTATACAAGAATCTCCGCTACTCATTGTTATTTTTACACCACTGCTTTTACTATCTTTCATATAGTCAGAAACTAATCTATACAAGGTTGTCTTACCAGTTCCACTTTCACCTCGGACTATTGTTACATTTCTTTTTAAAACAAAGTTATAATTAACTTTATTATTATGAATTTTTAATTCTACTTCACCCTTCAAGACGCCCTCCTATACAAACTTAGATGCTTCAACTAAAAGCTCATTCATATTCTTTACAATTTTACCACTATTTTTTACTTTAATTTTAAACTCATCTTTACCAAAATCCATTATATATCTTAAGTTTATGGTTATATCTCTGTTTTTTGCTAACTCTAATAACAAATTTGCACAATTCTCACCGCAAGTCGTAGCATTAAAAATATTTTTTTTATCATGAGCAATGAGTATTAATGTTTTTGCTCCACCAGATAAATCATTTGGAGTAATGCTACCTAAAACTGGACTCTCAATTACTTTTTTATCAATTACTTTTGAATTATCAATTACTTTTATTATTTTTTTAGATATTTCATCAGTTATCCATTTTTCATCATATTGATTTCTAAAATACATAGAAGGGTCATATATAGCTTCTTCCATATTACCAAAATAGATATTTAACATCTTCTCACCTCTTTTCACTTAATGATACTATCTAATATTTCTATTTGTTGTATTTTTTTTAGTTTGATAATAATAATGCAACACAAAATAAAAAAAAGAAATACTCAAAGCTAATAATATTTAATGCTTTTATTATTCTTTTTCATATTTCTTCCTTTTTATTGTTTTATTTTTGTAATACTTGTCACTTTAGTTCCATCATCACTCTTCATTATGCGGACACCTGCTGCACTTCTTCCCATAACTCTTATATCTTTCATAGCAGTTCTAACTATTAAACCTTTTTCATTTATAATCATCAAATCCTCAGTGCCATCCACAAGTTCTGCACCAATTAGTTTTCCTGCTTTTTCATTTGGCTTATAGCATATCATACCTTTTCCGCCTCTACCCTTTGTGGCAAATTCATTTGCATCAGTTCTCTTGCCGACACCATTTTCAGTAACAAGTAAAAGTTCTTTTCCTTCATTTGATACAAGCATAGCTATAAGTTCATCTCCATCTTGAACTTTTATTCCTTTTATTCCAGCTGCACTTCTCCCCATATCTCTAATCTTTTCTTCATTGAATCGAATGCATTGACCATTTTTTGTAATAAGGAAAATATCATCAGAACCATTAGTTATCTTTGCTGCTATAAGTTGATCACCATCTTTTATATTAAGTGCTCTAAGTCCATTCTTCTGAACTTTTTCAAATTCTGATAATTTTGATTTTTTTATCAAACCATTTTTTGTTGCAAATACTAAATATCTATTGTCACCCCAATCTTTATTATCTATTCCTGCTGTTACTTTTTCACCTTCTTTAAGTTTCAGCATATTAACTATAGCCGTACCTCTTGAAGTTCTACTTCCTTCTGGAACTTCATATCCCTTCATCTGATACATACGACCCATATTTGTTATAAACATAAGAGTAGAATGTTTTGTAGTCATAAATACATCTTGAACAAAATCATTATCTATAGTTGTCATACCTTTTATTCCTACTCCACCACGCCCTTGCTTCCTAAAAGTAGTAGGGTCCATACTCTTTATATATCCAAGATGAGACATAGTGATAACTAAATCACCTTCTACTATAAGTTGTTCAGCATCAAATGTTTCATCCTCTTTATCTTCAACTATCTTTGTTGTTCTTTCATCATGCTCTTTCTTTTCCATCTCAATTAATTCTTCTTTTATAACAGAAAGTAATTTTTTATTATCAGCAAGTATACTTTTATAATAAGCTATTTTTTCTTTTAAATCTTTTAACTCATCTTGAAGTTTATTGAGTTCCAAAGATGTAAGAGCACGAAGTCTCATCTCTACTATGGCATTTGCTTGTTTATCTGTAAATTGAAATTTTGTAATAAGATTTTTTTCTGCCTCTGCACCATCTTTTGACTCTCTTATCGTTTTAATCACATCATCTATTATACTTATAGCTTTAAGTAAACCTTCAACTATATGTGCTCTATCTTCTGCTTTCTTTAAATCAAATTTTGTTCTTCTTGTAACTACTATTTCTTGGTGTTTTAAAAACTCTGTAAGCATCTGTAAAATGTTTAAAGTTTTTGGCTCACCATTTACAATGCAGAGCATTATCACAGAAAAACTTGATTGTAAATCTGTAAGTTTATAAAGTTGATTTAATATAATATTTGCAGGTGCATCTTTTCTTAAAGTAATTTCTATCTTATCTGTTGTCTTTTTACCATAGACATCAAGGACATGAGTTATACCCTCAATTTTTTTATCTTTTACAAGTTCTGCAATTTTTGCTATAAGTTCTGACCTATGCACAAGATAAGGTAAATCATGAACAACTATTTTTTGTTTTCCTTTATCATCTGCAACTATTTCACAATTTGCTCTTATTTTTATTTTTCCTCTACCTGTAGATAAATAATCTTGTATTCCTTTTCTTCCAAGTATAAGTGCACCTGTAGGAAAATCTGGTCCTTTTATTATCTCTGCTATATCTTTTATTGTTGTTTCAGTGTCATTAATCTTGTCATCAATTATTTTAATAATAGCATTTACAACTTCTGTAAAATTATGTGGTGGTATATTTGTAGCCATACCTACTGCAATTCCTGTAGTTCCATTTACAAGTAAGTTTGGAAATCTTGCAGGAAGAACAACTGGCTCTTCATATTCATTTGAAAAATTAGGAACAAAATCTACTTCATCTTTATTTATGCCATCAAGCATAAATTGAGCCATCTTAGACATCTTTGCTTCAGTATAACGCATAGCTGCAGGAGAGTCACCATCTTCTGAACCAAAGTTTCCCTGTTTATCAATCAAAACTTTTCTATAGTTCCAAGGTTGACCCATACCAACAAGTGCGCCGTATATAGATGAGTCGCCATGTGGGTGATATTTACCCATAGTCTCACCAACTATAGTTGCACACTTTTTTGTTTTCTTATCAGGAGTAACTCCAAGAGCATGTAAGGCATATAAAATACGACGCTGAACTGGTTTAAGTCCATCTCTTACATCTGGAAGAGCACGAGAAACAATTACCGACATAGAATAGTCAATGTAACTATTTTCCATTGTCTTCTTAAGATCTACTTCTTTAATTTTATCAAATACATTTGGTTCCATAATATATTTTATTTATAATACTCTTATTTTATATATCTAAGTTCTGCACATACTTTGCATTTTCTTCTATGAATTGTCGTCTTGGTGCTACTTCATCACCCATAAGAGTAGTAAATGTCAAGTCAAGTTCTGACGCTGCATCATCATTCATATTGACACGAAGAAGAACTCTTGTCTCTGGATCCATAGTAGTTTCTGCAAGTTGTTCTGTATCCATTTCACCAAGACCTTTAAATCTTGATACATCTGCATCTTCTCCCAACTCTTTTACTCTCTCATCTTTTTCAGCATCTGAATAAGCATAAAAAGATTTTTTACCTTTTGAAACCTTAAAAAGTGGAGGCTGTGCAAGATATACATGACCCTGTTTTATAAGTTCTGGTAAAAATCTATATATAAATGTGAGCATAAGTGTAGCAATATGTGCTCCATCAACATCAGCATCAGTCATAATTATTATTTTATCATAACGAAGTTTACTTATATCAAACTCATCTTTTATGCCTGTACCAAATGCAGTAATCATACCAGTTATTTCAGCATTCTCATACATCTTTTGTTCATTTGCTTTTTCTACATTTAATATTTTTCCTCGAAGTGGCATAACAGCCTGATAACGACTATCTCTTCCATCTTTTGCAGGACCAAGAGCAGAATCTCCCTCAACTATAAATATCTCACACTTAGTAGAATCTCTTTCACTACAATCAACAAGTTTTCCAGGAAGACCTCCTCCTTCAAGAGCAGTTTTTCTTCTTGTAAGATCTCTCGCCTTTCTTGCTGCCTCTCTTGCTTTTCTTGCAAGTGTTGCTTTTTCACAAATCACTTTTCCTATATTTGGATTTTGGTCTAAAAAATATTTTAAACTATCTGTTAAAACCGATTGAACTGCAAACTGTGCTTCACTCGTTCCAAGTTTTTGTTTTGTCTGTCCTTCAAATTGTGGGTCTTCTACTTTCACAGAAATAATTGCAGTAAGTCCTTCTCTTATATCTTCACCAGTTAAGTTTTCATCATTTTCTTTAAGATATTTTTGTTCTCTCGCATAATCATTTATAACTTTTGTAAGAGAATTTTTAAAACCTGTAAGATGTGTTCCACCTTCTGGTGTATTTATATTATTTACAAATGTATATATAGCTTCTTGGTATTCACTACTATGTTGAAGAGCTACTTCTACAATTATATTTTCTTTATTTCCTTCACAATAAAAAACTTTATCATATAAAAGATTTTTTCCTTTATTCATAAACTGAACAAACTCTTTTATACCACCTTCATAGTGAAATGATTTTTCCTTTTCTTTACCCTCTCTTTTATCAGTAAGAGTAATTTTTAATCCTTTAGTTAAAAATGCAGTTTCTCTAAGTCTTGTCCTAAGAGTATCATAATTGTAAATAGTAGTTTCAAATATATCAGAATCAGGAACAAAATGAACTTCTGTTCCGTGTTTTTCTTTTTCACATTCTCCTACAACTTCAACTTTAGTAATTGGCTTACCTATGTTATAACTCTGCGAATAAACTTTTCCATCTTTAAAAACTTTAACCGTTAATTCTTTTGATAATGCATTTACAACTGAAGCACCAACACCGTGAAGTCCACCAGAAACTTTATATCCTCCACCACCAAATTTTCCACCCGCGTGAAGTATAGTAAATACTATTTCAAGTGCTGATTTTCCTGTTCCTTTTTTTTCATCAACAGGTATTCCTCTACCATTATCACAAACTGTTATAGAATTATCTTTTTCTATTGTAACTTTTATCTCATTACAAAAACCAGCGAGTGCTTCATCTACAGAATTGTCCACGATTTCATAAACTATATGATGAAGTCCTCGTTCATTAGTTGAACCAATATACATACCAGGTCTTTTTCTAACTGCCTCTAAGCCTTCTAAAACTTGTATCTGGTCAGCTCCATAATTTTGATTTTCTAAATTTTCAATATTTTCCATAAGTTTCCTTATAAATTAATAAAAAAAATAAATTTTTATTTGTTTATTCTATTTTTTTTCTATTACTAAATTATTTTTAACTTGAAAAATCTTATCAGGATTTAGCAAATCAAAAATATTTTTCTTTATTCCTGTACAAGTTATTATTGTTTGGATGTTTTTTAAATTTGATACAAGAAGCTTTTGTCTTGTTTCATCAAGTTCAGAAAAAACATCATCAAGAAGTAATACAGGTGTTTCTTTTATTTTTTCTTTAATTATTTCTAATTCTGATAATTTTAAACTTATTGCTACTGTTTTCTTTTGTCCTTGTGATCCAAATTTTCTTATATTTTTACCATCTATTTTAAAACATATATCATCACGATGAGGTCCAACTAATGTATATTGATTTTTTATATCTATATCTCTTGTTTCTTTTATTTTTTTTAAATAATTATTTTTTAATACTTTATTTTCTTCATCATTTATAAAATTATAATCTTTCTCACCTACATTATTATTGTTTTTTAAAACATCATTTATTATATCATTTTCATAATCTATAATAAGTGTTTCTTTTTCATCACTTATTTTATAATGAATATCTTTTATAAAATCTTGTAACTTTTCTATATTATTTTTTCTTTTTATTATAACTTCTATTCCATATTCTACAAGTTTTTCATCATATGTATCTATCATATCTATTAAATCTTTTTTATTTGCATTTACCACATTATTTATATCTTTTAATAATGCATTTCTTTGATTTAATATTTTATTATAATTATTTAAAGCGGAAACATATAATTTATCTATTTGACAAATTTCAAAATCTAAAAATTTTCTTCTTATATTTGGACCTTCTTTTATTATATTTAGATCTTCAGGAGCAAATAAAATAACATTAAATATTCCTAAAAACTCAGATATTTTATTTATTTTTACTTTATTTATAGCAATTCCTTTTTTTTTATCTTTGTTTATTTGAATATCTATTACTATATTTTTATCATTTTCTTTTTTTATAAATATTTTAATATGTGATTCTAATTCATTAAATTTTATTATCTCATTTTCTTTACTATTTTTATGAGATTTTGAAGTAGAACACATATATATTGATTCAAGTAAATTTGTTTTTCCTTCTGCATTATTGCCATATATTATATTTATATTTTTATCAAAATTTATTTCTATTTCACTATAATTTCTGTAATTTTTTAATTTTAATTTTTCTATATACATTTTAATCTATTTTTACTGGTGTTAATAAATATAAATATGTTTCTTGTTTGTCTTTTATAATTACAGGTTGTTTTGAACCTGAGAAATATAAATTTACATTTTCATCATCTATTACATTTAAAATTTTAATAAGTTTTTTTGAATTAAATGCAATTCTTATATCTTTTCCACTCTTTTTTATATCTATTTTTTCATATGATTCACCTTTAAGTGAACTTAAACTTATTTCAATTATTTCATCTTTTATATTTAATATAACAGGTTTTTTATTATCTGATGTATCTCCTACATATGGCATTGTTCTATTTAATGCACTTATCAATTTTTCTCTATTTATATTTATTTTTGTTGTATTATCAACATTAAATATTCTATCTGTATCTATATAATTATTTGGAATAATAATTGATGTAACTACTGTATTATTAAATTCAAAAGAAATATTTTTGTCATTAAAATAAATATTTACATCTTTATTTACTTCTCCTTTAAGTAATTTATTTATTTCTTCTAATGTTGGTCCTGGTATTATTTTTTCGTATTTATTTTCATTTCCTACTATTTTTTCATTTATGATAGATATTATATATCCATCCATAGATTTTGCTTTGAAATCTTCTTTATTTACCTCAAAATAAATACCTCTTAAAACAATATTTCCAGACTCATTATTTTTATCATATGAAAATGATGTTTTCTCTATAATTCTTTTTAATTTTAATTCATTTAAAACAATTTTATTTTCTTTTATAATTTGTGGAGTATTTGGATATGTTGATTCATCTTTTGCTTGGAAATTTTGTATTATATTTTCTCCGCATTTTAATATACAATCTCTTTCTTTTGTTACCTCTAATTCTACATCATATTCTTTTTCCATCGCACTTACAGCATTAATTAAAGTAACACCATCTATTGCAGATATTCCATTTTCTATTATTTCTCCTTTTGCTTCAGTTTTTATAGTTAATTCTCTTCCATCTTGGCTTATTAAATATATTTTATTTTTACTTGCATCTATTAATATACAATCTAATATTTTTTGTAAACCATTATTTTTAAGTGCTTTACTAACAATATTTAAAGATGACATAAAATCTTCTTTTTTGAATTTTATTTTCATATAGTTAGTCTCCTTTTTATTTATTATTATTATTTATTATATTTATTATTAGCAGTGTTTATATGTTTATATTTAATAAAAACCTTTAATAATAATCGTTTTTACATTTTACAAAATGTTATTAATATTTAGGATAATAACAATTTTTCTTTTATATTTTTAATATGTTCACTTAAATCTTTTTCCATCTTCATGTTAGTTTCTATTTTTTTACACGAATTAATAACAGTTGCATGATCTCTGTTGAAAAATTCACCAATTTTTGCCTGCGTTATTTCTTTTATCATATCTCTACATAAGAAAATTGATATATCTCTTGCATATACAAATTCTCTATTTCTTTTTGGTCCACATACATCATGTATATTTAAACTGAAATAATCACATACAACATTTGCTATTTTTTCAGTTGTTAATATACTATCTTCTTTATTTTTTATATCTGTTAATCTTTTTTTTGCAAGTTCAATATCAACAGGTTTTTTTATAATCTTAGAATAAAGAATAATATTATTAAGTGCTGATTCAAGTTCTCTTATATTAGATTTTACATTTTGTGCTATATATTTAATGACTTCATTATCTACAGGATATTCAGGATGTCTTATTTCTTCTTTTTTACGAAGAATAGCTATTCTTGTTTCATAATCAGGTAAGTAAACTTCACAAGTAGAACCCCAAGTAAATCTTGATTTGATTCTTTCTTGCATATCTTCGCCCATTTCTTTTACAGATCTATCTGATGTTAAAACTATTTGTTTTTTATTTTCATGTAGAGCATTAAAGGTATTAAAAAATTCTTCTTGTGTTCCTTCTTTTCCTGCAAGCCCATGAATATCATCTATTAACAAGATATCAACATTTCTATATTTATTTCTAAAGTCAGTTATTGTTCTTTTTGGTATACTTTCAACATATTCTTGCACATAACGTTCACAAGTTGTGTATAAAACGTTTAGATTTGGATTTTTCTTTAATGCATAATTTGCAATAGCATGCATTAAATGAGTTTTTCCAAGACCTGTTTTACCATATATAAAAAGAGGATTATAACTTTCACCAGGATGCTCTGCTACTGCTATACAAGTTGCAAAAGCAATAGCATTTGAACTACCTTGGACAAAGTTTTCAAAAGTATTTTGTGAATCATTTATACCTGAAGCTTTAAGAAGTTTATCAAAATCTTCAATTTCACTTTTTTGTTTTTTAAATGGAGAATTTTTTGTTAAAAATATAATATCAAGGCTTTCTGTAGGTATGCCAGTTTCGTGGGAAACTGAAATTCTAAGAAGAGATAAAAGCCTATTTTGTAAAAAACTGATATATCCTTCTTCAGGGACTTCTATATAAAGAGTATCTTTTTCAAGTTTTACAGGGGTCATTACATCTTTTATAAAAGCATTATAAATATGGTCACTTATTTCAAAATCTTCTTTCATTTGAAGTAATAAATTAGACCAATTATTTTTTAATTTTTCAAAATTCTTAACCATAGCCACACCATTATACTAAAAAAAAATTGTTTTTGCAAGTTAAAAACTATAATTTTTATGTTAATAATGATGTTTTTTTAAGTTTTAATAGTATATACATATTATAAGAAGAAAAGCAATATAAAGCAAGGCTTTATTAACATTTTATTAACAACAAAATTTCACAAAATATTGACAAAAAATGTAAAAAATACTATAATAATCCTTTAGCGAAAAATATTATTAAGTAAATAGTAAAATATTGATAAAATAAGGTTTACTTTATATATTTTTAGCATTTTTACAGTAAAAAGTTGTTCGTTAATAATTATTAGGAGGTAGATGATATGGCAAAGATGACACTTCAACCAAAAAAGAGACAAAGATTGAAAGTTCATGGATTCAGATCAAGAATGAGCACAGCAAACGGAAGAAAGGTACTTGCGGCAAGACGTGCAAAAGGTAGAAAACAATTAACTGTATAATATGAATTTTTGGTCGCGAGAGTGACCATTTTTATTTTTAGTGAAAAA
>CADCOW010000147.1 GCA_902803205.1 uncultured Eubacteriales bacterium
TTGCACTTTAGGACCAAATGCAGAAAACTATGAGATACTTAAAAAAATGGCTAATTATATGGATGTGGGTAGATTTAATTTCTCACATGGAAGCCACGAAGAGCATCTCAAAAAATTAGATTTGCTTAAAAAAATTAGGAAAGAAGTTGGTAGGCCAATTGCAGCCCTTCTTGATACTAAAGGTCCTGAAATACGAACAAGAAAAAACAAAAATGGTACTATCATTAATTTAATAGCTGGCAATGAAATTGAAATCACTACTAATGATACTCTTTGCGATGAAAATATTATTTCTGTAACTTATGGTGGTATTATTAATGATGTAAAAATTGGTGACACCATCTTAATTGATGATGGTATAATGGAATTAAAAGCAAAAAAAATAACTGATAAAAGTATCATTTGCGATATTGTAACTGGTGGTGAACTTGGAGAAAGAAAAGGTGTAAATCTCCCTGGAATAAAAGTTAATCTTCCTGATTTATCCGAAACTGATATAGACGACATTGAATTTGGAATCAAAGAAGGTTTTGATATGATTGCTGCATCATTTGTTCGTTCTGCAAATTGCATAAGACAAATTAAAGAAATTTTAAATAAACATAATTATAAAATGCTAATAATTGCTAAAATTGAAAATCGCGAAGGTGTAGATAACATAGATGAAATAATAGATGAAGCAGATGGCATAATGGTTGCCCGTGGAGACCTTGGTATTGAAGTTAAGGCATCAGAAGTTCCTTATCTTCAAAAACAAATTATTAAAAAGTGCAATCAAAAAGGAAAAATAGTGATAACTGCAACTCAAATGCTTGACTCTATGATAAAGAATCCAAGACCTACAAGAGCAGAAGTTGCAGATGTGGCAAATGCTATTTATGATGGCACTGATGCTATTATGCTTAGTGGCGAAACTGCAAATGGTAAATACCCTATAGAGTCAGTAACTATGATGGATGCAATCGCAAAAGAAACAGAATCTCACATCAATAACCAGCATCGTCTTGATGAGTCACTTTTTCAAAGTGAAATAAATCACACTATCACAAACATTGTTTGTAAAAGTATAACTGTAGCCGCAAATGATTTAAATGCAAAGGCTATAGTTGCACCTACTATATCAGGACACACTGCAAAAGTTATATCAAAATTTAAACCTAATGTTCCTATCTTTGCACTTTCTAAAAACATAAATGTTGTTAGACAACTTATGATTTACTATGGTGTTACTCCTATGATGTCAAACCGTGCAGAAGAGTCAGATGCTATAGTCGGCGATGCACTTGTGCAACTACGTGATTCTAAACTTTTAAATGTTGGTGACACCGTAGTTGTAGCTTTTGGAAGGTCTATAAAAGAAGACAGCGAGAGAATAAAAGCACATACAAATACAATGAGAATAGAAGTTGTGTATTAAATTAATTTTTATAAAATTTTTAGCAATTAAAACGAACATAAAAAACGGAGCAGTAAATACTCCGTTATACACTGACTTTTTCATTCAATTTCCAACTCATCTTTTATTTGTTAAAAAAAGTTAAAATATATTGAGTTCTTTTTTAAGTTTTGATGCCCTCTTTTATTTATATTTCATCATCAATTCTTTTCCAGCATTCCAAGCTTGTCCTACTTTTTCTCCAGTTACATAATAACCACTTTGGAATTGGTCAAATATTAATGCATTTAGTTTTAATGGATCTACTTTGCCATTGTCACTTAAAACTTTCTCATCCGCATTTACATTTACAATTTTTCCTATAACAGCAAATACGTTTTCAGTCTCAACTATCTCTGCAAGTTCACATTCCATACAAAGTGGGAACTCATCAATAATTGGTGCATTGACTTTAGTACTCTTTTTAGCATGATAGCCTGAATTTTTAAACTTATCAGGCATTTTATTTCCAGTTGCTATACCAAAAAAGTCTGCAACATCCATATGAGCTTTATCAGCTATACTTACTGAAAATGCTTTAACCTTTCTTATATTTTGTGTAGTCTTGTGGTCATCATCAATAAAAAGTGCAATCTTATCCATACCACATATCATCCCCCAAGCTGCATTCATAACATTTACAACACTCTCATCATCATATGCTGCCACCATTAATACTGGCATTGGATACACTGCTGGAACTACTCCTAAATCTTTTCTCATAAAAATACCTCTCTTTATATTTCTTATTTCTTATTTTTTAAAATTATAGTGACATTACTTTTATCAAGTAATTGTTTTAACTCGCTTAAACTCTTGTTTTAATTTTTCTTTATTAATTCTATCTGTTTTTCATCTATAAAATTTTCAAACTCATCAAGCGAACTTAATTTTGTCCAAAGTTTACTTTTCAATTCATCATCAGGCTCACTTAAGTCTGGAACCATTATTACATTCATACCTGCATTTACTGCACTCATTGCACCATTTGGAGAATCTTCCACAGCTATACATTCATTTGGATTTGCATTTGCTATCTCTGATGCTTTTAGATAAACATCTGGCGATGGTTTACCTTTCTCTACAGTTGTTGCACTAATTACTTCATCAAAATATTCTCTTATACCTGCTTCTTTTAAGCACCACTCTGTTCTTTCTATCGCTGTGGCAGTCACTATATAGATAAAAACATTTTTTGATTTAAGATATGTGAGACACTCTATAACTCCTTTTTTCAAATGCAGTCCCTCTTTCTCAATCAACTCATTCACAAGTTTTCTTGCATACTTTCTTATCTCTTCACATTCAACATTTTCACCACATCTTTCCTCCATCCATTTTAGTATATAAGGGCGACCAAGAGACCTTAGTTCAAGACACTCTGTCGCACTCACTTCATATCCAAAATGTTTAAATGCTTTTGGCCAAATTCTATTATAATATCTTTCAGTATCTATAAGTGTACCATCTAAGTCAAAAAATACAGCTCTTATTTTCATTTTATCCATTTTTTCTCCTTGATTTCATATAACTTAAGGAATTGCTGATTAATTCATTTTTAAGCAATTATTTATTTATGAAAAAAATATGCGAGTACCTTATTTATTATATTTCTTGTGACGCTACTAATTTTGCAAATAGTGAACTTTTTTCTATAAGTTCATTATACTTACCTATATCTTTTATCTCACCATTTTCTATAATTACTATTCTATCTGCATTTTTTATAGTAGAAAGTCTATGAGCAATAATTATAGTTGTTCTTCCTTTTGATAATTCATCAAATGTTTTTTGAATTTTAACTTCTGTGATACCATCAAGAGCAGATGTTGCCTCATCAAGAATTAAAATTTTTGGATTTTTTAAAAATATTCTGGCAATAGATATTCTTTGCTTTTGACCGCCCGAAAGTCTAACTCCTCTATCACCAACATTTGTATCAAATCCATTTTCCATATGCATAATATCATCATACACTTCCGCTCTTTTAGAGGCTTCTAATACTTCTTCTCTTGACGCATCAACTTTGCCATATTTTATATTGTCATAGATAGTAGTTGGAAATAAAAAAACATCTTGTTGCACTACTCCAATATTTTTATGAATAGACTCTTGTGTTACTTTTCTCACATCCTGTCCATCAATTAAAATCTTGCCACTATTAACATCATAAAATCTAAGTATAAGTTGCGCAAGTGTTGTCTTTCCTCCACCAGAGGCACCGACAAGAGCTACTGTCTCACCAGCATTAATTTTTAAACTTATATTTTTAAGTATTTGTTTTGTTTTAGAATTTGTGAAAATAATTTTTTCAGTTGGGCGGATGATATCCGCCCCTACAAATGGAGCATTAACATCAGTTGGGCGGATAATATCCTCCCCTACAGATGGGGAGGTAGTTGCAGTAGTCGTGCGAATAGTGTCCGCACCGACATTCGCATTTCCATATGCAAATGATACATTTATAATATCTATATTTCCTTTTACATTTGTTAAATCTTTTGCATCTTTAGCATCGACCAAATTAGAATTTGTATTCATAATCTCTGCAAATCTATCAAGTCCAGCTATACCTGTACTAAAAAGTTCTGCAGTAGTTGCAAGTCTTCTCACTGGTGTCACAAAAGTAGTTATATACAAACTAAATGTGACAAGGTCAACTAAACTTAATTCATTTCTCATTATAAGAAATCCGCCAAACGCAATCACTACAAGTGGAAGCATAGACAAGCAAAACTCCATAGTCGCATTAAAGATAGCCATCGCTCTATGTAAATCATATTTTGCATTTCTATAATTTACATTTGCTTTATCAAATTTGTGCAACTCTGTGTCTTCATTTGCAAATGCTTTTGCAGTTCTTATACCAGATAAATTTGATTCAAAGTCAGCATTTATTAAAGCAGTAGTTGCTTTAAGTTTTTTTGATGCTTTCATAAAATTTATTCTAAGTTTCCAAACAACAAATAAAAACAATGGAATCATAATAGCAATAATTATTGCTAACTTCCATTGTATCATAAACATAATTATTATAGCACCCATAATAGTGACAAATGATATAAATATATCCTCTGGACCGTGATGTGCAAGTTCTGTTATATCAAATAAATCTGTAGTAAGTCTTGACAATAATTGTCCAAGGCGAACATTATCAAAAAAATCAAAACCGAGTGATTGTATATGACTAAACACAGCCTTTCTCATATCAGTCTCAACTAATATGCCAAATCTATGTCCATAGAAACCTATGATAAAAGAAAAAATAGATCTTATCACATATGCAAATAGCATAATGAGCATTACAATAAAAAAAGTTTTAAATGCTCCTTCAGGTAATAATTTATACATACACATTCTTGAGATAAAAGGGAATGCTAAATCAATAACCGATATAGTTAAAGCACAAAACATATCAAGTAAAAATAACTTCATATGTGGCTTAAAATATGATAAAAATAATTTGTATTTGCTTTGATTCTTGACTTTATATTTCTTCATCTTCCAGTTCTTCTATATCGTTCACTGGCTTTTCAAGTCCTTCAATTTTAATATTATGTTTTTCTGCATAATCCCAAAGTGCCGCATGAATTGCTTGCTCTGCGAGGAGTGAGCAATGGACTTTTATTGGTGGCAAACCATCAAGCGCTTCCATAACTGCTTTATTAGTTACTTGAAGTGCTTCCTTGATAGTTTTACCTTTTACTAATTCTGTAGCCATACTACTTGTGGCAACAGCAGCACCACAGCCAAATGTTTTGAACTTACAATCTTTAATTATACCAGTTGTATCATCAATGTCAAGGTACATTCTCATGATGTCTCCACATTTAGCATTACCTACTGTGCCTACTCCTGAAGCATTTTCAATTACTCCTACATTTCTTGGATTTGTATAATGATCCTTAACTTTTTCACTATATGCCATATTATTCTCCTTTATTTTTAATAAAATCCTCATAAAGAGGTGACATAGAACGAAGTCTATCAACAATTTTTGGCAAATTATCACACACATATTTTGCATCATCAATAGTTGTTTCGTGACTTATAGTAAGACGTAGTGAACCATGTGCCTTTTCGTGTGGAAGCCCTATGGCAAGTAAGACATGTGATGGGTCAAGAGAACCAGATGTACAAGCAGAACCAGATGATGCACACACACCTAAATCATTTAAAGCAAGAAGCAACGATTCTCCTTCTATGAATTCAAAACCAATATTTACATTATTAGGTAACCTCTTATTTTTATCTCCATTTAATCTTGAGTAAGGAATCTCTTTTAATAATCTTTCTATAATATAATCTCTTATTTTTATATTTGTATCAATTCTTTCTTTCATCTCGTTATGTGCAATCTCTGTTGCTTTTGCCATACCAACTATTCCTGCAACATTTTCTGTACCTGCTCTCCTTTTAAATTCTTGCGCTCCACCATCCATAAAATTAGTTATTTTAGTTCCTCTCTTTATATATAAAAAGCCAGTGCCTTTCATCGCATTAAACTTATGTCCAGATACAGACAATAAATCAATACTATCTGATACTACATCTATAGGTATATGAGCATATGCTTGAACTGCATCCACATGGAAATATATATTATGTTTATGACATATTTCACCTATTTCTTTTATAGGCTCTATAGTTCCTATTTCATTATTGGCATACATAATAGAAACTAAAATTGTATCTGGTCTTATAGCATCTTCAAGTTTTTTTGTATCAACCAAACCATTTTCATTTACATCAAGATAAGTTACACTATATCCTTCTTTTTCAAGACTTGCCATACTATGTAAAACTGCATGGTGTTCAATCTTAGATGTGATTAAATGTTTTCCTTTTTCTTTATTTGCATGTGCAACACCTTTTATTGCCCAATTATCTGACTCTGTCCCACACGAAGTAAAAAATATCTCATTTGATTTTGCATTAAGTGTTTTTGCTATATTTGCTCTTGCATTGTCAATCGCAACTTTTACATCTTGTGCTCCATCATATATACTACTTGGATTAAAGCATTCATTAGTAAAATATGGCATCATAGCATCAAGAACTCTCTTATCAACAAATGTTGTAGCAGCATTATCCATATAAATTAGTTTTCCCATAATTATACTTCCTTTCTTGTTATAATATATATTTTAGGGAACCTCTAAAAAATGAGCACTTGAAAAACTTGTTTTTCAAAGGTGCGATCTTTTAGGGGTTCCAACGGGCACCTTAACTCGAAAAAATCAATACATAGACTTTTTCGAGGTGCCCTTTAGAAGAAGCTATAAAATATTTCTCTTTACAAAAACTTATATATATAGTATACTACTAATTACCTACCAAGTCAATAGGTAATAGGAGGGTGTATGATTTCAACAAAAGGCAGATATGCTTTAAGGGTTATGATAGATATTGCAGAACAAAATACTAATAATTATGTAGCCCTTAAAGATATAGCAAAAAGACAAGATATCTCAAAAAAATATTTAGAGACTATAGTAAAAAAACTTGTTGATGCTAATTTACTTGTCGGAACAAGTGGTAAAAATGGCGGTTACAAATTAGTTAAATCTGCTTCAAAATATAATTTATATGAGATATTAAAATTGACAGAAAGAACCTTATCTCCTGTAGCATGTGTAGATAGCAAAAGTGCAAAATGTAAAAGAAAAAAAATGTGCAAAACCTACCCTATGTGGTATGAACTTAATAATTTAATTAGTAAATATTTAAAGAAAAAGAAATTAAATGAATTTTTATAGGAGTAATTATGAAAGAGAAGAAGCCTACATTTGAAAAAATGATGAAAGAAGCAAAAGCTTCAAAGTATGCAAGTAAATGTGGTATGTTTTTATTGCATAACGGAGTAGTCCGCATTGACGCTAAGGCAAAAGTTAGAGAAGGTGCAAAAAATACTAAAAAAGTTATGGGTATGGATTTTCATTATGAGCAGAAAAAAGTTGATATGGCAATAAAAAAAGCCCTCAAGATGAAGGGCATTTATTACATAAAAGTTTGGCTTAATTCAGGGAAGTTAAAAGTTGGCGATGATATTATGCTCGTGTTAATTGGTGGAGATATAAGACCAAATGTAGTAGATTGTTTACAAACCTTAGTTGGAGAAATTAAAACAAATTGTGTGATTGAAAAAGAATTGAATTAGCAATTATAGCAATACTTTAAATGTTGTCCCCTTTCCTTTAACACTTTCTACAGTAATTTTACCACCAAGATAATCAACAGAACTTTTAACAACTGCAAGTCCTATACCAAAGTGGCCATCTTCACCCTTATAATATCTTGTGAAAATGTTTTCCAGGTTGCTGCTATCGATGCCGTCACCATCATCAGTAATAGATATAGTGTAATGGGGCTCGCATAGCTCGCCCGTACGGATAGACTCGCGTAGCTCACCAGTATATGAAGAGCCACATTGCAATCCCTCGTATGGGCGAGCTATGCGAGCCCTGATAGTCACTTTTGAGTTAGCATACTTTATAGCATTACTTAAAAGATTTTGGATGATACGGATGAGCAACTTTCTATCACTAGTTATCATCCCCTCATCTTCCAATTCATCTACAAATTCAACTTTTATATTGTCATCAATCACTTTTACTGTCTCAACTTGCTCACCTATCAAATCCGAAAGACTAAGTTCTTCTTTATTTCCTTTATATGTATCATTGTCAAAGCGGCTTAACACCAATATATTTTCAATCATTTCTTTCAACTGATTGCCAGTCCTAAGTATTACATCGCAAGCTTTATTTTTATCTTTTATTATTCCAGATTTTAAACCATCTGCGTAGCCAAGAATTGATACAAGTGGTGTCCTTAAATCATGAGCAACATTTTCGTATATAGTATTCTTTTTGTTCACCTCTTCATCAATTTTTATTTGCATATTTTTAAGAGCTATACGAAGTGACTCAAGTTCTTTTGTAGATATTACATTGTCATCAATAGTTGTTCCTTTGCCAATGACATACTTTTCTGAGTCTTTTGAAAGTTTAATAAGTGGTTTTGATAAATCTCTTGCAATCACAAATACTGTCAAAAGTACTAATAACAATATAAGACCTTCAATTATAAGCATATTCTTTGAACTTTCTCTAAGAAGTATTCTTTTATCTGTCAAGTCTTGCACAACTACAAAATATTTTTCTATGATATTAAGACTTGGGCTTGCGGTATATGTATTTGCAAGATACTCCCTATCATTAAATCTAATTGTTGTTAAAACATTTTCATCAAGTTCATAATTCATAAGTAAGTCAGCTAAAAAATTTGTCATACCTTTATCTATATAAATGCTATTATCAAAAAGTGCTATGGAATTAAAATCTTTATCAAATACATATACCTTGGTATTATTGCTTTGGTTCACAAGATTTTCCGATGGCTTTAAACTAAATTCTTTATCTTTTGACTGCGTAAAATCATTTAACTGTTCTTGTATATCATCATAAGCCTCTTCTATTTTTTCTTTTGCATTTTCTTTTACAAATCTATCTATAGAAAAATAATTAAATGCAAATGTAGCAATAGCAAATATAAGTAATATATGAACTATTGGCCAAAAAATTTTTCTAAATATTTTTTTAGTTTTTCTATTTTGATTTTCCATCTGAAAGTCTATAGCCTACACCCCATATAGTTTCTATACTAATTTTTGCTTTATTCTCATCAAGTTTTTTTCTAAGCCTCTTAAGTAAATCATCTATTACTCGGTTGTCATCTTCTTCATATCCCCACACATCTGCAAGTATATCTTTCTTTGTAACTGCTTCGCCTTTCTTTTCAAACATATAAAGTAAAAATTGATATTCTATATTTGTAAATGATACTGGTTTTTTATTTATAGTCACTTGCATAGCACCTGTATCAATTACCATATTTGAAAATTCATAAACTGTTTTTGGTTTGACAATTTTTTTAGTCTGTCCTTTTTCACTTCTTCTCAAAACATTTTTAACACGAGCAACAAGTTCAAGTGGCATAAAAGGTTTTACTATATAATCATCACTTCCTTCATTGAAACCTCTTACCTTATCTACCTCTTGGTCTTTTGCTGAAACAAGAATTATAGGCACTTCACTTTTTTCTCTTATTTTTGCAAGTGTCTCAAATCCATCCATACCAGGAAGCATAATATCAAGAGTTATAAGATTTGGTTCTTTTTTTCTAACTGCATTTAAAAGTTTCTCAGAAGTTGCAAATGTCTCCACTTCAAAATTATCATTTTCAAGATACATCTTGATAAGTTCTGAGATGTTTTTATCATCATCACAGACATAAATTATTTTTTTACTTTTTTCTGCCATAAATTCTCCTTAAAATAACATAATACTAATTATTCATTGTCAACTTTAACTCATTTAAAATATCAATCAAAATGTTTAAAGGAAATCCTGCAACATTATTATATGTACCTATATAATTATCTTCAAAATCAAAAAATTCATCTTGTATATCATAGCTACCATATTTATCAAATGGTTTTGCACCATCTATATATCTATAAATTTCTTCATCACTTAAGTTTCTAAAAAACATTTCAGTCTCTTCATTTTTTATATGATATTCACCATTATAATAGACACACATTGAAGACAGCACAAAATGTTTTTTTCCTGATAGCATTTTAAGCATCTCATATGCTTTTTCTCGATTTTCTGCTTTCCCTAAAATTTTATTTTCAAATACTACAACCCGTGCATTTGACACAACAACTAATTCATTTGAATTTACAACATTAGAACCAGAAACACTCTTATTCATTGATTCTATATTTATTTTTTTAGCCAAATTATTAAGTAATTCTTTATTATATATTTTATCTGTCAAATCTTCATTCCCAAATTCACTAATTATCTCATAATCAAAACCAATTTTATCAACAATATTTGTAATATTTTCTACATCATAAGAAGTAGCAATATATAGTTTTACCTCTTTTTTTAGTTGCAATTTTTTAATCATTTTATCAATTTGACTAATTAATTTTTCTTTGTCCTTAGGCAGATGACCCTTTACTCTAAATGGTAGGTAATCATGAAACGAATCTATATCAGTATTTATATTAATTTCATTTATGAGTTCTTTTGCTTCATCTAAACATTCTACCTCTGTAGCAGATTTAAAGTTTCCTTCAAGCACATCTTTATAAAGTTTTTGTTTTCTTGAAGTAAGCATGGTAAAGTTTGTTATGCTTACTGGCTTTGTCTCATTAAAAAATTTTGCAAGTGCTTTTGCATTTTCTATTCCACGATTTGCACCACTCACACCTGCCATTATATGTGCAGAATAATCAATATTATATTTATGGATTCTATCTATCTGTTCTTTTGCTTCAATATTTGTCCTATGTTCCTTATTCATAAATGCAAGCACATCATCAAGACCTGACTCAATACCAATATACAAAATATCAACACCAATTTCAGAAAGTCTTTTAATTTCCTCATCAGTTTTATTTTTTATATCGGTTATAGTGCTATCCATTCTAATTTTCTTTATAGATGGAATATTGTTTTTTAAATATGTAATGATTTTTATAAGCCTATCCGTAGAATTGTGAAATGCATTGCCATCACCTAAAAAGCAAATCTCAGGTTTGCCTGTAGCATTTTTCACTCTATCAATCTCAGCAAATACCTTTTCATCATCAATTATCTTAAAGTTTAAATATTTGAAAAGGCAACAAAACTTACATTGATTATATGAACAACCAACTGATATAGGCAACTTAAATGCACCTTTTTCAAATGCTGGTCTGCAAATTTTACCTTCGTAATCCATAATTCTCCTAATGTTTTAAAATAATTTCCATATAATATGGTATCAAAAAAACACTTATTAAATCATATTTGAAGTCCTTTTCTTTATTATATCACATTTATATTAAATATCAAATATTCATTGAGTCTTATATTTTTACATATTATATTTTTAGATTATCTCTATTTTATTGCAATTAATAACTTTCTATGTTATATTATATATGCGACATAAAACATATTTTTTTGTTCTTAGAAGAACTCGCTTTTTACGTTGTGTAAAATCGCGGATCAAAGTATTCTTCTAAGAATATGTTTGTGTCGCAGCAAAGGTCCGCATTTTTCTCGCGGATCTTGGTCTGCGAGTTTTTTTTATTTAAAGGGAGGGAATATGAAAACAAAAAATGTATTTTTAAAACTATTTACCACTGTGTTAACTATATTTATGCTGTTTTCAAATATAGTATTTGCAGAAGGTTTAAAACAAGAAACTGATGGAATGTATTTTTATAATGCAAATGAACAGAAAGTCTATGATAATTGGGTTAAATATAATGGTAAATGGTATAGAACTGATGCAAAAGGCAAGCTTTTAGTTGGTTTTTTTAATGATAAAACTGATGGAAAAACATATTTTTTAAATACCAATGATGGTGCAGATTACGGAAGTATGGTATCAAATGGTATTCATACCATTGATGGTTTTTATTATATGTTTGATAATGATGGTTCAATTAAAAAATCAACAACAAATTTATTAGTTGATATTGGTCAGGGATTTTCAATCAACAATGAAGGAAAAATTTTTGCTTTCAATAATCTTATGCAAGATGTTTCGACAAATAGATCAGAATTTTATTCAAACGAAGTGTATGCAAAAGATTTGACATTTAATAATTTAAAATTCTTTCAACTCTTAACTTCACCACAAATGAATCAAACGCAAGTTTTAACACCAGGTTTTGGTCCAGGGTTTGAAGGTAGTGGTAATGGAAATGGAGTAATAATTAGTGGAATTGGCGGTGGTTCAAGTGGAGGAGGTGGAGGTGGTGGAGGTGGAGGTGGTGGAGGTGGTGGCGGCGGCGGTGGTGGTGGCGGTGGTGGCGGCGGTGGTCAAGTCACTGACACTTTTACAGCGGAAGAAAGGGTAATTGTAAATGAATTTAAAAAAACATATATTAAAAGCGGTATGACTGATTATGAAAAAGAAATGCAAATAATTCAGTGGATGGTTGAACATATAACTTATGACTGGGATAATTATCAAAAGAACACTGTGCCATCTCAAAGTTATCAAAGTTATGGTGCTATTGTAAATGGAGTTGCTGTATGTGATGGATACAGCAAAGCATTTCAAAAAATTGCAAAAGATTGTGGTCTAACTGTAAATAGAGTGAGTGGACAGGCTAATGGTGCTGGTGGTTGGGAAGACCATTCTTGGAATCAAATTCGTCTTGATGGAGAATGGTATAATGTGGATGTCACTTGGGAAGATCCAATAATTAACAATTCTGCAACAAATGAATATGGTTTTGGAAATTTAAGAAACCTATATATAAATATTCCTGATAATTCCTTATCAATAGACCATAAATGGAGTGGTGGAAATAAATGCACAAGTGTTAAATATGGTTTTATTACTACGAAAGCATATATTGAAACTGGTACTGTTATTGTTGGGAAGGATGATAATATACCAACAAAAGATGATTATTTTGATTTTGTAGTTAAAAATTATAATGATAGTGATGACTGGGCAAATAATGCACGACACTTTAGTCTTAGTATAGGCATTGGCGCTATTGAAAATGGGTATCTATATAGCGACAACAGAAATTATATAGCAAATAATACAGAAACAGAAAAAACAAAAGTTCTTAATTATATAAAAGATTGTATAAATAAAGATTATAAGGCAATTATATTTGCTTCAGATAGAAGTTTTGATTTACAAGAATTTCTTAATTATGTTAAAAATAATGCCAACTTATCTGAATATAGAAAACTTATATTAGATGAAAGAACATATACTAATAATAACTACAAATTTTGCATAATAGTAAAAACACAAATAACTCCTAAGCCTAATTGGTCTCCAGTTACTCAAGAAGTAAAGTATTATATTCCATCCAATGATACAAATAAAAATGATTTAAAAACTTATTTGCAAAATTATATTAATGCATTTAATAGCGGAGATTCTACAAGTATGAATTTAAAAGGGCTCTCTGTCAATGACTGTGCAAATATGAATTTCTTTACAGCCGATTGGATATCTGAAAATATATCTGATAATTTAATGTATAATTTATACAATCACAATGATAATGGTTTTATTTGGTACAACATCCAAATTAAAAAATTTAAAAATAATGATTTCATATTCACTGGAGATAATATTGAGGAATTATCAACTTACTTAAATAAATCTGCTGTAATCATTTATGTTAAGAAAAATATAGACTTAACTTTCCTTACAGATGCTTGGCTAAAGGCGAATGTAAGAAATAATTATGATTATACAATATCAGATATAAGTGGAGAAAATTGTAATTATAAAGAAATTAGTATTAAGAGGCAATCAATATCTTCTCAAAACTCTTTTGCTTCATCTATTGCTACAGATTCAGAAGTTATAAATATTGAAACTTTTGAAGATGACAATACCAACTTAATTGCTACTACATCTGAAGTATTTGGCATTGGTGATACAGAAAATGAAATTGTAAATATCAGTACTACCGAAACAGAACTTGAAAATAATATAGATGAAAATATTGATGAAATAGCAACTCAATCAGAAATTGATGAAGAAATAGAAAGTGCAGAAGAAACTTTAACTTCTCCTACAGAAAAAGAAATTTTTGAAGAAACTTCAACTATTTTTGAAACAGAAGAAGAATTAGAAGAAACTGTATCTCCTTCTTCTCATATAGATGAGGAAATTGAAACAATAGATACTACTTCTATATTAAATGAAAATACTGAAACACTGGATACCACTCCTACAATAGATGAAGAGCCTGAAACACTGGACACTACTTCTGTAATAGATGAAGAATCCGGCTCACTTAACAACTCTTCTTCATTAGAGGAAGAAGAAACACTTGATAGTCCATCTGAAATAGATAAAGATATTGAGGATTTAAATGACTTATTAGAAATAAAAGAAAACATTGAAGAAACTAATACTACTTTAGAGATTGATGAAATTATGACATCTTCACAAATGGAAGATGATACTACCGAAAATACTGATATATCAGAACCTGAAGAAATCATAGAAGTACAAGAATAAAACTATTATTGCCACATATTTACCACAATTCTACCACTTAATATATTTTATGTTTTATGGTATATTAAACTCATAGGAAAACATATAAATTGAAAGGTGGATTTATGAAAAAGATTTTTAAAACATTACTTATAGTAACCGCATTTTTAACAATAGGGACAGTGCAAGCATTTGCAACTAATATTAGTGGTGTAAACCCAGTATCACAGTATATTGCAGGTTCAAATGAAAATGCGAAAGACCATGCATATATTGAAAAATCAAAAGCAATAAGAGCAGAAATTGATATTCTAAACACCCAAATCAAAGGCTTGAGAGAATATAATGAAAGTGTAAGCAACAAATTAAAAACTTTAAATGAAAAATATAAAACAGATAAAAGTATTATATCAAATGATACAATGAGAAAAATTAAAGAACTTAGAAAATCTATTAAGACAGTTGATAGACCAGAAAAAACTATAACTGAAGATGATTCAATCAAGTCTTTGGTTCAAAATAAAGAATATGATAAAGCACTTGCAAAGTTAAACGAGACTCTTGAAAATAAAAAATCTGAACTTAAAACTTTGCAAGAAAGAAATGCTATCTGGCGTCAGATAGACGCATTAATCAGATAGAATGAGTGACTTGATTTTTAAGCACTCAACATATAACCCCCTCCATAGAACTGGGAGCATATCGCTCCCAGTTTTTTATTGCAATTATAAACTATATGATTTATAATAGTAATATTAAATAAATTACTCTAAAAACAATAATTAGTTTATTATTGTTTTGCTCATTATCCCGCTTTCGAGCTTAGTCCTCACAGGAAGAATTACTAATATTTTATAACTTTGCTAAAAACAGTCGCAAAAAAGCTCAACGGACGAGCTACGCTGAAAAAATGCTTGCTCGTTTTATCCGATGACTTTTTTGCTCCTAACGCGAAGTTCTAAAATATTGTAAATCTAACCTGTTGCGGAACCTCTCAAGCGTTATAACAAGCAAAACAAAAAACAAATATATAAAATTTTTTTATACAATCACATATTATTAAATAATTTATATTTGCAATAAAAAACGGAGGAATATAATTATGATTATGTTGGAGATGAGTGCACGACATGTGCATGTATCAAAAGAAGATTTGGAAATATTATTTGGCAAAGGTTACGAATTGAAAAAGAAAAAAGATTTATCTCAACCAGGTCAATTTGTATGCGAAGAAAAAGTTGAAGTTATAGGTGAAAGAAGTTCTGCTATGCTTTCAATTCTTGGACCTGAACGAAAAGAAACTCAAGTTGAAGTATCTTTAACTGATGCAAGAGCTATAGGTTTAAAGGCTCCTGTTCGTGAATCTGGAGATTTAAAAGATGCAGGACCTGTCACTATAAAAGGACCAGTTGGAGAAATAAAAAAAGAACATGCAGTAATATCAGCAAAAAGACATATACATATGACTGAAGCTGATGCCAAGGCTCACAATGTCACAAATGGTGAAATTGTAAAAGTAGAAGTCAACTCTCCTGAAAGAAAACTAATATTTGATGATGTAGTCATAAGAGTTCGTGAAGACTATGCTCTTGCCATGCACATAGATACAGATGAGGCAAATGCCTGTGTGGGGGCAACAGAGGCAAAGATAATTAAATAAGATAATAATACTTCACTACATATTATTTATTATTTCATTAGTAAATTCTTCTCCACTTGCATTTCCACCTAAATCTTTGGTTAAAACTTTTTTTGATTTTAATGTTTTATCAACTGCCATATTTATTTTATTTGCAATATCTTTTTTACCTATATGTATAAGCATCATACAAGCCGCATTTAAAAGAGCGATTGGATTAGCAATGCCCATCCCTGCTATATCTGGTGCAGAGCCATGCACTGCTTCAAAAATTGAAACTTCTTTTCCTATATTAGCACCACTTACAAGCCCAAGTCCTCCTACAAGACCTGCAATCAAATCTGATATAATATCACCATATAGATTTGGTGCTACAAGCATATCATAGTTTTCAGGATACATAACCAGTTGCATACACATATTGTCTATAATTTTATTGTCAGCTTCAATATTTGGATAATTTTTAGCGATCTCATTAAATAAAGATAAAAATAATCCATCAGTTTTTTTCAATATATTTGCTTTATGAATGCAAGTAATTTTTTTTCTTCCATTATTTTTTGCATATTCAAATGCATATCTTATAATTCTTTCTGATGATGCTTTGGTAATTCTCTTTATCGCTTCAAAACCACCATCTATTTCTTTTTCTTCACCTATATATAAATCTTCAGTATTTTCTCTTATAGTCACAATATCTACATTTTGATATTTTGAAATGCCTTCAATAGATTTTGCTGGGCGAAAATTTACATATAAATCAAATGCAAGTCTAAGTGAAACATTTACTGAACGAAAACCTTTCCCTACAGGTGTTGTAACAGGTCCTTTAAGTGCAACTTTATACTTTTTTATTGCATCCATTGTATCACTTGGTATAAGTTCTTTATATTTATCATATGCTGTTTGTCCAATGTCAAATTCGTGATAATTTAAATTTGCACCCACAGCATCTAAAATTTTCACAACTTCATTTGTTATTTCTGGTCCAATGCCATCGCCTTTTAATAATACTATATCATTCATAACTACTCCTAATTTTCAAATCCTACATACTTGGTTGCTGGACGGACAATTTTATTACAATAAAGTAATGTTTCAATGTTGTGTGCTATCCATCCCACCACTCTTGATGCTGCAAACATAGGTATATATAAA
>CADCOW010000148.1 GCA_902803205.1 uncultured Eubacteriales bacterium
AACTGCAGTATATAATTCTATTAAAATGCCGAATAGAGCAACCAAATATTCTGCAGGTTATGACATATATAGTCCAATAGATTTTGTTTTAAAAAAAGGAGAAACGATTAAAATCTTAACTGGTTTAAGATGTAAGATGGCAAATGATGTTGTACTTATGATTTATCCAAGATCTTCACTGGGTTTTAAGTATAGAATGATGCTTGAAAATACGGTTGGAATAATTGATAGTGATTATTTTAATGCTACTAATGAAGGTCATATAATGATTAAGTTTACAAACCATGGTGATAAAGACCTTATTGTAAATAAAGGAAGTGCTTTTGCACAAGGAATATTTACAAGATATTTAAAAACTGTTGATGATGAAGTTGAAAATGAAAGAACAGGTGGTATAGGAAGTACAAATGAAAAAAATGTATAAAATAAAACATATTTTACTTTTATTCTTTAATATTTTTATACTATTATCTTGTTCAAATAGGAAGATAAATCAATACAAAAGTTACGGTATAGATTATCTTGAAAATAATAATTATGAAGAAGCACTTTCATATTTTGATGAGGCACTTAAACTTGGAGATGGAGAAGTTAGCAAAACCCAATATGAATTATTACTTTATAAAGCAGAATGTCTATTTATGTTAAATAGATATGATGAGGCTAAAAAGATTTATGAAACTTTAAAGGCGATTGACAAAAATAATAAAACATTTAATGAATTATATAATAACTTGAGTACAATAGTAAACCTTGTTGATTTTAAGATGGCTATCGATAATGGCGAACTTGAAAGGGCAGATGAAGTGTTTAATGAATTAAAAAGTATAGGACTTGAACATGAAAAATCTGTAATGTATAATCAAGCAGTATTATATGAAAAAAAAGGTGAATGGAAAAATGCATTAAATGCTTTTAATTATTATTTAAAACAATATCCGGGAGATGAAAATGCATTGCATGAAGTAGAATTCATAAATGCACAACTTAACAATGGAAACAATTAGAGAACAATTAGAAAAAATTGAAGAACAGTATTTATCAAAATATGCCTGTCTTTCAAAAAATAGTCTTGGACGAGATGTGCCTGAAAGTGAATGTACACTTAGAACTATATTTCAAAGAGATAGGGATAGAATTATTCATTGTAAGTCTTTTAGGAGACTTAAACATAAGACACAAGTTTTTTTGATTCCAGAAGGGGATCATTATAGGACAAGACTTACTCATACGCTTGAAGTAAGTCAAATTGCAAGGACTATTGCTAAGTCACTTAGATTAAATGAAGATTTGACAGAAGCTATAGCACTTGGTCATGACCTTGGGCATACTCCTTTTGGCCATGCTGGTGAGGCAGTGCTCAATAAACTTTTGCCAAATGGTTTTGAACATTGTGTCCAGAGTGTAAGACTTGTTGAAAAAATTGAAAGAAATGGAGAAGGCTTAAATTTGACTAAAGAGGTTAGAGATGGGATACTTAACCATAGAACTGCTGGTCATCCTAAGACTCTTGAAGGAAAGGTAGTAAGAATTTCTGACAAGATAGCATATATAAATCATGATATAGATGATGCAATTACTGCAAAAATATTGAAAGAAGATGATTTGCCAAAAGATGTTACTGATATAATTGGAAATTCAGTTAAAGCAAGAATAGATTTCCTAATAAAAGACATTGTAAATAATTCATATGATAAAAATGATATTATTCAGAGTGTTGATGTAGAAAAAGCAATGAATACACTCAGGAAATGGTTGTTTGAAAATGTTTATAATAATAACAATGAAAAAAATATAGCAAAAAAAGAAGAAAAAAAAGCACAAAAAGTTGTAGAAATATTGTTTAATTATTATAAAGATAATATAGATGAGATGCCATGTGAGTATATTAGTTTACTTAATAATGGTGAAGAAAAATTACAAGTCGTCGCTGACTATATATCTGGGATGACTGATGACTATGCAATATTTAAATTCAATGAGTTGTTTGTTCCGGTTGGTTGGAAAGTAAAATGAAATTCAAAGAAGCAGTAAATGAAATATTTAATCGTGTAAATATTGTCGATGTTGTAGGAGAGTATGTTCATTTAAAAAGAGTTGGCTCAAATTATATGGGCTGTTGTCCATTCCACAATGAAAATACTCCATCATTTTCTGTAAGTGAAAGTCGAAAAACTTTTTTATGCTTTGGATGTAAAAAAAGTGGCAATGTAATTCAATTTGTAAAAGAAAGACTTGGTCTCACATATCCAGAAGCAGTAAGAATGCTTGCAAAAAGGATAGGCATAGTAGTTGAAGATGAATATGATAATAACATTTATCAAAAAGAATTAAAAGAAAAGAAAGAAAAATTATATTCTTTGACTAAAGACATTGCAAATGAGTATTATAAAGTACTTTTGTCAGAAAAAGGAAAGATTGGACTTGAATATTTTAAGTCAAGAAATTTGACAAAAGAAACAATATTTAAATTTGGTCTTGGTTTTGCCCCAAATGAATATGGCTATATGTATAATATTATGAAAGAAAAAGGATATGATGATGACTTACTTCTTGAATCAAAACTTTTTAGATTAAATAAAGAAAAGACAAGAATATTTGATGCATTTTATAATAGAGTTATGTTTCCTATAAGAGATACATATAACCATGTTGTTGGCTTTCAAAGTAGGTCACTTGAAAAAAAACCAGAGATAAGAAAATATGTAAATTCAGAAGATAATTTAATTTTTCATAAAGGTAGTTTATTATATGCTATGAATTTTGCACTTTCTTCAACAAAAGATTATTATATATTGTGTGAAGGGAATATGGATGTAATTACACTTCATCAATCAGGTTATGACAATGCAATAGCAAGCATGGGAACTGCATTTAATGAAAAACAAATACCACTATTAAAAAGGAAACAAAAAAAAGTTTATTTATGCCAAGACAACGATGATTCTGGAGTTAATGCTGTTATCTCATCATATAAACTTTTAAAAAAAGCAGATATAGCAACATACGTTATAGATTTAAATCCAGTTAAGGATGTTGATGAATTAATCAATAAATATGGTGTAGAAACATTTAATAAAAGAGTTGCACATCCAATCCCTACACATTTATTTTATGCATCTTCGCTTAAAAGAAAATATAATATAGATGATGAAAACGATTTAAAAAATTATCTTAATGACATAATAGTTTTTCTTTCAGATATAGATAATTCAATTATAAGAGAACAGTGTCTAAAACATATTGCTAAACAAGAGGAACTTGACTACCTTTCTTTAAAAAAACTACTTGATGATTATTTAAAAGGCAATACAATAAAAATTGAGAATAAGCAAAATTTTGAAAGTGAAAAGAAAGTTGAATATACTTCGTCAGATCTTGATACTAATTTTATAAATTTAATTTATTTATTACCGGATAAAAAAGATTTAATTTCAAAAATCATAAATGAAGATGAATTAAATGATGATTATTATAGAGAACTATATAGGTTATATCTTGATGGTAATATCAAAGCAAAAATATATAGTGAGATTGAAAATAAACCAGAAAATGAAAAAAAAATATTAATATCAATCCTTGACACATATTTAAATGTTGATACAGAAAATATAGAAAGTATAATATTTAGTTTGAACCAAATTATTAAACAAATTAAGATTAGACATCTAAATAAGAATATGAATGATACAACTGACAAGTTTGAAATAAAACATAAAATAAATGAAATAAATAAGACTAATTATTTATAATATATGATATGAAATTAAAATTATCTAAAAGATTAGAACTAATTGTCAAAATGTGTGATTGCTCAGATACTATTATTGATGTAGGGACAGATCATGGTAAGGTACCTATAACCATTGCGAATCTTGGACTTGCAAAAAATGTAATTGCGATAGATAATAAAAAAGGTCCACTTGAGACTTGCGATAAAAATGCTAAAATATTTTTAAACAACAAAGACGTTTTGTTTACCACACTTTTATCAGAGGGTCTTGAAAAAGTTGATAAAGATATTGAATGTGGAATCATAATTACTGGAATCGGGTATGATAATATGTGTGAGATTTTATCAGATATAAATGAAAGAAATTTTAAGTATTTAATATTATCACCACATTCAAAGATTGATAAATTTAAAGAATTTTTAAATGATTTAAATTTAAAAATTATAGAAGAAAATACAATTTTTGAAGACAAAAAAAATTATAGCATTTTGAAAGTTATAAAAGAATAGTTGAGGTATATTTTGAAAATAAGAGAAGTTGTAAATCAAATAGAAAAAGATTTTCCAATTGTTTCAATGCAAGACTTTGATAATTCTGGTTCTAATATAGTAAATCTTGATGAAGAGATAAGTGGAATACTTTTGACACTTGATATAACAATAGATGCAATTAATTTTGCAAAAGAAAATAATATAAACTTTATTATCTCACATCATCCAATTATTTTTAATAAAATAAAAAACTTAAATGAAGACCCAGTTTCAAAAAGAATTAAATTATTAAATAAATATGATATAAATGCATATAGTTGCCATACAAATTATGATGCAAATCTTAAATATGGTATGGGGACAAGTCTTATTAATCTATTGTTTGATAATTCAATAATTAAAGAACAAAGAATTTTGGAAAAATTTAAAATTGGTGATTATGAATATGGTATAGGGAATGTTATTATTTTTAATAATGAGTTTTCTTTTCTGGAATTAAAAAACATATTTATAAATAAATTGAAATTAGATAGTGATAAAATTAGTTTCTATATTTGTAAAAATAATATAAAAAAAATTATTATTATACCAGGTAGTGGTAGTGGAGATGTAGATTTAGTTATTAAGGAAAAGCCTGATATGCTTATAACATCTGATTTAAAACATAATCAAATCTTAGATTTAAAAGAATCAAATATTTCTTACTTTAATGCTACACACTATGGGCTTGAAAATATTTTTATAGATAGTTTTTATAAGTATTTAAATGATATTAGTATTATTAAAAACACTAATATTATAAAATATGATATTAAACTATAATAATTAGGAGGCATTATGCAAAGAGAACATTTACAATCAAGACTTGGTTTTATTCTCCTTAGTGCAGGTTGTGCTATTGGAGTCGGAAATGTATGGAAATTTCCATGGATGGTCGGGCAATATGGAGGAGGTGCATTTGTATTAGTTTATGCAATTTTCCTTATCATTTTAGGTGTTCCAGTTTTAACTATGGAGTTTTCTATGGGTCGAGCTGCACAAAAAAGTCCAGTTCGTATGTATCAAGAATTAACCCCAGAAAAAAAGGCATGGAGTATTCATGGTATTTTTTGTTTCCTTGGGAATGTTATACTTATGATGTTTTATACGGTAGTAGCAGGGTGGCTTTTATATTATTTTTATTCAATGGTTACTGGTAAATTTGTAGGTATGGATGTTGATGGTGTAGGAAATTATTTTGGAAGTATGCTTGGTAATCCTAAGGTTTTAGTAATATTTATGGTTATTATTTGTTTACTTGGTTTTTTTGTTATATCTTTTTCACTTAAAGGTGGTCTTGAAAGAGTAACAAAAATTATGATGATTGCACTTCTTATTATTATGCTTATGGTTGCAGCAAATAGTTATATGCTTCCAGGTGCTATGAAAGGATTATCATTTTACTTAGTACCTGATTTTTCAAAAATTAATACAGATGTTATTGTGGCTGCCATGAATCAAGCATTCTTTACATTGAGTCTTGGTATTGGTGCTATGGCAATATTTGGTAGTTATATTGATAAGGATATATCACTTACTGGAGAATCAATTAATGTTATTTGTCTTGATACTTTTGTTGCTATAGTTTCAGGTCTTATTATATTCCCTGCATGTTTTACATATAATGTAGAGCCAGGTGCAGGACCTTCACTTATATTTATTACCTTACCAAATATTTTTATGAATATGCCATTTGGAAGATTTTGGGGTTCACTCTTTTTCTTATTTATGACATTTGCAGCTTTTTCTACAGTACTTGCTGTATTTGAAAATATACTTGCCTGTGTTCGTGATTTAACTAATTGGTCAAGAGGAAAGGCATCAATAATTTGTTGTATATCAATTATTGTATTATCTTTACCTTGTGCATTTGGGTTTAATATATGGTCAAATATTGAGCCTCTTGGCAAAGGTACTGGTATTATGGATTTAGAAGACTTTATAGTTTCTAACTGCTTATTACCGCTTGGTTCTCTTATTTTTGTAATTTATTGTACAAACAAATTTGGTTGGGGCTGGGATAATTTTATAAAAGAAGCTGATACTGGTAAAGGAATTAAGTTCAATAAATCATTGTATTTATATTGTAAATTCGTGTTACCTGTAATTATATTTATAATTTTTGCTCTTGGAATCAAATCTGTTTTCTTTAAATAAGCATATATTTTATATAAATTTGTTGTTATAATTACTTGACAATATATTAAAATGTGCTAAAATATATAGTGGTTTTGTGTCCGTAGCTCAGCTGGATAGAGCAACGGCCTTCTAAGCCGTGGGTCGGAGGTTCGAATCCCCTCGGGCACACAAAAAAGAAATCGCAAGATTTCTTTTTTTGTGGTATAATAACTTAGCATATATCTCATATCGAAAATTGGTCGCAAAAATTATTATACCAAACTATCTCGCTTTAGTGTTTAGTTAATAACTCAGCATATATCTCACATCAAAAATAGGTCGCAAAAATTATTATACCAAACTATCTCGCTTTAGTGCTTAGTTAATAACTCAGCATATATCTCACATCGAAAATAGGTCGCAAAAAACAAGATTTTTTATGCGAGCGCTGGCTCTGCTTCGCCAAGAACTTTGCAAACTCGCTGCGCTCAAACAGTGCTAAAGTTCTAAGTCTCAGCTATCGCCATCGTCGCAAAAAATTTGTTTTTGCTCCAACTATTTTCTTATGTGAGATATATGCTGAGTAGTATTAACAACTAAAGGTTTGATTTATAAGAAGTTTTTTCTTATTATTAAAGAAATAAAATATTTGTGAAAATTAAGAGTAAAATAAAATATATAATTTTAATATTGCTTCAGCTTTTAATATTATTTTCGTGTAATAATGTCACAAAAGAAAGTAAACTTGTTCACGACAATAGTAATATAAATGAAGTGAAGTTGGATAGTAAGATTGACTACAAGTATTATGATGTGTATGGCTTGGAACCGGTGAAAGTTATATTCCCAAAAAATCAAACTATTGCGCAGGGTCTGTCAGTATTAGTTAATGATGGGTACGGGAATCTTATTATTTTTGATGGTGGGAGAGTTGAGGATGCGGATTACCTATGTGATATAATTAAAGATAATGGTGGGGTGGTTAAGACTTGGTTTATAA
>CADCOW010000149.1 GCA_902803205.1 uncultured Eubacteriales bacterium
ATATGATGATAATTATTATTAAAAATATTTAATAAAAAATGGAGGTATAGTTATGAAAAAAATGTTTTTATTATTTGTTTTTGTTTTGTGTTTGGGGCAAGTTTCATTTGCAGGTCAGCTGAAGCAAGATGATAAAGGAATCTATTATGTAAAAGATAATGGAGGTTATGCTATATCTGAGTGGGTTACATTAGATTTAGATGCAGATGGAAAAGAAGAATATTATTATTTTGATTCAAAAGGTTATCTTATGTCAAATGGTAAGACACCTGATGGTTATGATGTAAATGCAAAAGGACAATGGGTTAAAGATGGTAAATTGCAAACAAAATCTAAAAATAGTAATTCCTCAAGTTATGTGAATAGTGGTTCAATTAGTTCTATTTATGATGCTTACAACCAAGGAATAAATGCAGGGTTGGATGCAGTTAATGCAGGTGTTGAAGCAGGGATGGAAGCAGCAAAGTCAGGTGTGGATTTAGGAGCTTCTATTTTAAATGATACTGCTGATGTAATAGGCAATATGTATGGTGGTATTTTAAAAGATGAAATTAATGATTATAAATCTTCTGTGAATCAAGCTGCCAGTGAGATTAAAAGTGAATATAATAAAGCAATGAATGATTACAAAAAAGAATATAATAAGGCAATGGATAGTTATAAAAGTGAAATAAATAGTGCAATGAACCAATATAAAAGTGCATTAAGTGGGCTTGGAAGATTTGGTTGGTAAGAGTTAGTAATAATGAAATACATTTAAATTTATAAAAAAAGAAAGGGGAAAATGTAATAGGTTATTTTTTTAACAAGTTTATTAACCATATTACATAAGTAAAAGAAAATGAAAAAAGTTATAAGTTTATTATTTGCCATTGTTACCATATGTGTAAGTTCAAGTGTAATTATGGCAAGTGGTGTGGATGTATCCAAGTTAAATTCACCAGAGGGCAACATAGTTGTAGATGAAAAAGGAGTTCATTTTGTTTTAATGGACGGAACAATCGCTACAAATAAGTGGGTAAAAGTAATTGATAAGTTTATGTATTTTGATTCAAAAGGTAATCAAACCATCTATAGTAAATTAAATGGGGAGATAACTATGGGTGCAGATGGTTTGGCATTTGTTAATAAAGGGTATGTAGATAACATATTAGAGCCAGTATCAACTACAGATGGAAGTATGCTTGCAGAACAATTGGCAGTCAAAATACTGAAAAGCCAACCTACATCTCGAAAAAGATTATTATCAAAACTAAATAATGATAGTTTTGTAATTATGGAAACTGGTAGACAAAGTGCTTATACACTTGAAGAGGCTGAAGAGGCGATAGATAAGAGACTTAATGTGGATTGGGCGACAATGGCTTTTAAATCAGGAACTATATATTATTTAGAAAATGAGGTAAAACCAAATAGGGATAGCTTACAAGGTGGTGATATATACGAATATTTGTTAGGGCAAGGATTTTTAAAATCACAAGCCGATAAAGCAGTTGATAAAGTGTTGGAATATATCTACGATATTGAAGAAACAGGAAAAGAGAAAAAAGGATATGAAACAAATCAAGATGGCAATTATATTAATGGGTTACTTAATTAAGTAATAACATCTATGCCCCCTACCTTCGGGGGTTTTTTGTAAAATAGTTTGAAAAATACTTGACTCTATCTCATTTAATCTAAATTGTTGATTTTTTATAATAGTTATGTTAATATAATAATATGAGAAGTGATACAAAAAGAATAAGGCGAAATATAAAAGATTCAGTTTTTACTTTTTTATTTGGAATAAAAAAGTATACTTTAGAACTATATAAAGCTTTAAACCCAAGTGATGTGGAAGTAACAGAAAATGATATAGATATTATCACATTAAAAACAATACTTGTAAATGGGCTATATAATGATTTAGGTTTATTGGTTAAGAACACTTTGATACTTATGGTTGAAGCACAGTCAATATGGTCAGAGAATATAGTTTTAAGACTTTTACCATATCTTGGAGAGACACTTGCAAATTACTTTAAAGAGAATAAAATCAGTCTTTATGGTAATAAAAAAGTTACGATGCCAAATATTGAACTATTTGTAATATATACTGGAAATAAGATAATTGGAAAAGATATAATTAGTTTAAATGAATTATTTTATGGAAATAAAGGGAATATAGACTTAAAGGTAAAAGTTATAAGCAAAGAGAATGTATCCATAATATTTAACAAAAAGAACATAGTTAGTGAGTATATAAAGTTTGCTGATATATCTACAAAATATGAAAAAGAATATGGAAGAACAAAAGAAACAGCAATAAAAGTAATAGATGAGTGCATTAATGAAGATATTTTAAAAGAATTTATGGTTGAGCATAAGAAGGAGGTAATAGGAATTATGGATGTATTATATGATGAAAATGTTGTGATGGAGAGTTATGAAAATGAGCTGAGACAGGAGGGAATACAACAAGGAATGCAACAAGGAATGCAACAAATATTAATTAGGCAATTTAAAGATAAAAAAATTACAGCACAAGATGGAGCTACATACTTAAATATTTCAGTTGATGAGTTTTTAAAATTAGTTAAATAAACTTATTGTTATAGATGCGATAAGTATTTGTTTGTTAATGTTTTTATTTCTGTATTAAGTCCCTGACAAAGTATAGTGGAATATTTTTAATCTTTCCATTAACAGCATAGTCAAGTAAACTTGTTTTTATGGCATAAGGAGGATTGTATTTATCCATATATGCTTTTAAACTTTTTGCTTTTAAATTGATTCCAGCCTTGACTTCTATTGGAATAATGCCATTAGAATTATTAATTAAAAAATCGATTTCACTGGTTGATGTCTTATTGGTATAATAGTAGCCAAAGTAGTCTATAGCACTTTTAATTTCTTGCAAAACAAATTGTTCTGTTAGTATGCCTTTAAATTCAACAAATATATCATCGTTTGTAGTTAAGATATTAGATGTTAAGCCGCTCATACAAGAGAGCAAACCGATATCAAGAAAATAAACTTTAAATGCATCTAATTCGCAGTAAGCCCTGAGTGGTATTTTTGGTGTTGTAACTTTATAAACTTTATAAATTAAATTACTATCTTCTAACCATTGTAATGCATATTCGTATTCACTTGCTCTGGCTCCTTTTTTTAGAGCACCATATATAAACTTACTATTTTCTTTGGCAAGTTGAGAAACGATATTATCAAATATTAAATTAATTTTTAGCACTTGATTTGCATTTGCATATTTACCAAAATCAAATTTGTAATATTGAAGTATAAGATTTTGATTCTCTTGAACTAAGTTTAAATCTTTATTTTCAATATAATCAAGTACAACTTTAGGCATTCCTCCAATGAAACAATATAGTTTTAGTTTTTCAATAAAATCATTTTTAAAAACTTTTATTAAATCAAAATTTTTCTTATCAAGCAACTCTACTTTTTTTTCTTCACCGATTGCTAGTAAAAATTCTTTAAAACACATAGGATATAATTTCATCAATTCTACTTTTCCCACTGGAAAAGAAGTGCCTTGATGAAGAGTTATGCCCATTGTTGAACCAGAACATATGATGTCATATTCTGGTGCATTTTCGTTAAAATATTTTAAAGAAGTTAATGCCTTACTACATTCTTGTATCTCATCAAATATTATAAGCATATTATCACTATGTATTTTTTTCCCAAATTCATATTCAAGTAAACTTATTATATGAAATGGTTCTAAGTTTTGCTCAAAAAAACTTGAAATCTTTTTATTTAGTTGAAAATTGATATATATATAGTCATCATAATATTTCTCTGCAAACTCTTTCATAAGATATGTTTTTCCAACTTGTCTTGCTCCATTAATAATTAAAGGCTTGTGATTCTTATTTTTTTTCCATTCAATGAGTTTTTCTAGTGCAAAACGATACATTTTGACCCCTCCTAAGTGCATAATATGTGATATTTATAGCAAAAAAATGAGATTTATTACTTTATTTTACCTAAAAAAGTGTAATAAGTCAACACTTTTTATGTGGAATATTTGCATTGATATATTTACTATTTATATGTATAATATATAATATTATGAATATAATATAAATAGACATATTCAAATAATTAGTATAATGAAAGGACAGGGCATATGAAAAGAATAACACTATTGTCATTTACTATAATATTTGCACTTTCATTTTTTGCTTGTGCAAGTAAGTCACAAATTTCATTCCATACAATACCATATAGTTCAAATTTAAAAACTCTAAATGATGAATATGGTTCAGATGCATTTAATCATATTGGTGATAATTTTAATAGTAGGTATTATGTGGTAAATGATTATTATAAAATGAAAAGTAATGGAACTTTACATATTATCTCAAATTACGAAACTTATCAACAAACTACAGAATATACTTGTGGTTGTTCTGCTGCTCTTATGGTATTGAATCATTATGGCAATAGAGATTTTGATGAGATGCAAATAGGTGAACTTGTAAAAGTAGATACTGAAAAAGGCGCATCTGTAGAGGGGCTTGCAAATTTTTTCAAAAGCATAGGATATACTGTTGATTATAATGCAAGTGTAGATAGATTTTTTGATAGTATTAATGATTTTGAAAAATTTGTAGTTGAAAAAATAGATAATGGTGTTCCTATAATGGTAGATTGGGTAGATTGGGATGGTCATTGGCAAACAATAATTGGTATAGATATTTGTAATGGTAGCAACCCTTATGATGATGTGCTTATATTTGCAGATTCATATGATGTAACTGACCATTATCAAGATGGATATTATATATTCCCACTTGGAAGATTTTTTGAAATGTGGAGGGAAGGACCTTGTGCAAAAAAACAAGTACTTTATGAACAACCATTTGTTATAGCCTATCCAAAGTAAATTCTATAAAATAGAATATATAGTACCAAATATATTTTTAAATGTTTAAAATAATGTTTTAAAGAAGAAATATTTATAAATGAATGAGAATATTGAAAAAATAAAAAAACTAATAGAGGATAAAAATTTAAGAGGACAAATTATTATATCTATAGATGGACCTTGTGGTGGTGGAAAAACTACAATTGCTGATATGATAGAAAAAGAACTTGGGTTTAATATTTTGCATATGGATGATTTTTATTTGCCATTTGATAAGAGAGATAAAAATTGGATGAATATTATTGCAGGACATATGGATTTTGACCGATTAATAGAAAAAGTTATTATACCATATAAAGAAAAAAAGAAAACTAATTATGTTTCTTATGATTGCCATAGTGATAAATATTTAAAAGAGATACCCATAGATTTAGATAAGTTTTTAATTATAGAAGGTTCATATACATCACATTCAAAACTTGATAATTATGTAGATGCAAAAATATTTGTAGATATTGATAAGGATGAGCAGATAAAGAGATTAACAAAAAGAAATCCAAAAGTCGTTGATAAGTTTTTATCTATGTGGGTGCCTTTTGAAAATAGATATTTTCAAGAGTTGAGAATAAAAGATATTAGTGATTTAGTTATCAGTGTGTAGAATGTAATGTTTGATAAAGTATGATATTAAAATAAATAATGAAGGGTCATTATGCCGAGTGGTATAGTGGCTTTTTTATTGCAAAAAATGTTTGTTAATATTTAGATTTTTTTGGGTACGATTTTTGTGAGAAATTTTGTGGGTTGTTAACAAATTGAAAAATTTTTATGCCCTGTAAGGTAGTATAATAACAGGGCATAAGTCAAGATGCTAAAGCATCTTGACTCGAACATTAAAAAGAAAAAAATATGAGGTAAAAAAAGAATTAATATGAGTATAATTAAATATAAAGAAACATTAAATTATTGTATAAAAGAAGTGAAAAAAGTACCAAGTGGTACTAAGTTTACAATTCCAGATTTATTTAAAAAATATGAATGGGATAATATGAAATTTGACAAAGGCAATAAAGGAAAGTTGGGAAGAGATTTTAACAAAGAGGCAAACACAGGTTGTTTAATAAATCAAGTTAAAGACTTAAATATTAAAAGAGAAGAATTTCACAAATCAAAAAGTGGAAATAATAATTATTTAAGAGAAATCTATAAAAAAATATAAAGGAGCTGGAATATGAAAATTCTAAAAAAGAGTTTAAGTGTCATTCTATCTTTAGTTATGATTATTATGATGATAGGATGTAGTGCAAAATCATCAAATGAGTTAGGGACAAAAAATAAATATTGGCATGCATCTCGCTTAGTAGATGATAATGATAATTTTACTGGAAAGTTTGTTTTTCAAGCACAAGTTGATGGTGTATTTAGTAATATAGTGGAAACGAATGCGAAATGTTACTTTGATATTTATTATAATCAAAATGGTTGGTTCACTATATTTACACATCCGTATAGTAAAGATATGAAAGATACTGCATTCCAATTTCCTAATAAAGTGTGGAAGGTGACTTTTGATTATGGTGACTATAAATATGATTATTATACAAGTTTTACAACTGATAAAAAGGAAGGTATAGGTTTTTATACAGAGTACGGTCAAGTAGATGATTACAATGCAATAATTGATTCTATGTTAACATTTGAAAAAGTAAAAATTACAATAGTTGATATCCAAGATGCCCAAAATGAATATAAAACTAATACTATTGATTTGATAGAATTGAGAAATCTTGTAGAAGGCAGTAAAGAAATTAAATAAGTGAAAGGAGGCATATTATGGCTCAAACTAAGACATTTAAATGTAGTAACTGTGGAACTGAAATAAGTGCAAATGGTTTTGTTCTATTTTGTCCAAACTGCAAAAAACCGATTATTGCAAGAATTGTAGCATTAGTAGTTGCTATTGTGTTAATCATCGTATCTATTTTCTATATAAATAGTCTAATGCACAAACATGATAAAGAGTTGTATGGTTACAGGCAAGCTATTTACACAAATTATGTTTAATAATTTAGTGGAGTGTGGATGAATAAGAAGGAGCATATAGCTCCTTTTTTTATGCAAACTTTGTAGGAGGTATTTTAAATATGCAATACACAAACAATTATAAATTTAAGAAACTTGGGCCTTGATGATGAATATGATATTGGAAATGAAAATGACAACATGGATTTAATTGATGAAACCTTAAAGAACATAGTTGACAATGTTGATATATAATTAAATGCAGCACTTAAAGAGTTGTAAGATATAAGTGCCTATACATATTTAAGTATTGGTATGAGTTATAAGAACTAATTGGTAAAAGTTATGATGATGAATATTATTTTTTGCCAAAAACAATAAGAGTGCATAATAAAAAAACGTTTCTGATGCACTATTAATTAATCCACATATTAAATTAGTTGAAAGTGTAGTGTTAAATAAAGATTTAATAAGCTAAATATTATATGTAAAGTATTTACAAATAAGTATATGTTTATATTAAAATCTAATAATCAGCTATATAGCAAAAAAGCATAGACAAGTATACAATATAGGTATTTGACATATTGCTATTATAAGCATAGAATAAAAGCATAAACAAGAAAGGAGCAAAATGAAAATGAAGTCAAAAATTTTATCAGTTTTATTAATTGCAGTTATGCTTTTTACTAATGCGTGTGCAAATAGTGTATCAAATGAAAAAGTTGTAGAGACAAAAGAAGTGATTAAAGAGGTGGAAGTTATGGTCGATAAAAATGAAGCAAAACGAGTTACACCAGATGAGGAGTATTACATATTTGAATTGGATGATAGTGTAAAAAGAGAACACGTTTATTATAAGAATAGATATGGTATCGAAATAGCAGGTGACCTATATGTATCAAAAGATTTAAATGAAAATGAAAAACATATGGCAGTGGTTATAGGACCTCCATTTGGAGGTGTTAAAGAACAAGGACCTGGAATATATGCTAATGAACTTGCTAAACGTGGATTTGTAGCACTTGCATTTGACCCATCATTTAATGGAGCAAGTGGTGGTGAATATAGACATGTAGCATCGTCAGATATATTTGCAGAAGATTTTAGTGCGGGAGTAGATTATCTTGGAACACTCAAATATGTTGATAGAGAAAAAATAGGTGGCATTGGAATATGTGCAAGCGGTGGTTTCTTACTTGGTGCAGCTGCTATAGATGGAAGAATAAAAGCAGTAGTAACAAGTGCAATGTATGATATACCTGGTTTTGGAAACAATGCAGATAATGAATCTTGGCAAAAGTCAGTAGAAGAACTTGCTAAAACAAGATGGGAAGATGTCGATAATGGTAAGCCAGGATACATTGGAGCATATGACCCAGATAAAGTATATGATGAATTACCAGATACAATTACAGGTCTTGATGTTGAATGGAATACATTTTATGCTATGAAAAGAGGACATCATCCAAGATCAACAGGTGGTGCTACAAACACAAGTAATTTTTCGCTTAACAACTTCCCTGTTACATATCATATAGATAAAATATCTCCAAGACCAATATTATTTATCACAGGAGATATAGCACATTCAAGAGGATTTTCAGATGCAGCATATAAAAAGGCAAATGAACCTAAAGAATTACATGTTGTAGAAGGTGCTATGCATATAGATTTATATGATGATACAACAAAAATCCCATTTGATAAAATAGAGAGTTTTTTGAAAGAAAACTTAAATAAATAATTGTAATATTTGCTAAATTGATATAGAATAAAAGCATAATCTAAAATATGGAGATGTGCTTATATGGATATAAGAGTACTTAAATATTTTTTGGCAGTTTGTAATGAAAAAAATATTGTTAATGCAGCAAAAAGTCTAAACCTAACTCAACCAACATTATCAAGATAATTAATTGAATTAGAAAAAGAAATTGGAAAATCTTTATTTGAAAGAGGGAATAAGTATATTACTTTGACAAATGAAGGTATGCTTTTAAGAAAAAGAGCTGAGGAGATAATTAGTCTTGCAGAGAAAACAAAAGATGAGTTGTCGTCTATTGATGAATATATACAAGGGACAATATATATTGGTGCTGCTGAAACATATATAATGAGATATGTGGCAAAAGCAATTAAATCTATAATAGATGAGTATGAAAATATAAAATTTAAAATACATAGTGGTGATGAATTAACAATTACAGAAAAAATAGATAGTGGAATAATAGATTTTGGACTTTTGTTACACCCAAGCACTCTTGATAAATATGATTTTATAAAACTTAAATATGTGGATGAGTTCGCAATACTTTTAAATAAAAAATCAAAACTTTCAAAAATTAAAAGGATTACTTATAAAGATTTAGTTAATGAACCGCTTATATTGTCAGAGCAATTTGTAAGTGACAAAACAGAAGTTAGGAAAGTTTTTGGCTCATCACATAAGATAAATATTGTTGCAACATATAATTTAATCAATAATGCGAAAATATTAGTTGAAGAAAATGTCGGAGTGTGTTTATGTCTTGATAAACTTATAGATATATCAAATGATAAAAATATAATTTA
>CADCOW010000150.1 GCA_902803205.1 uncultured Eubacteriales bacterium
AATCCCAAGTTATATTATGCTCTGGCAAATCAAATATTGAATTCCAGTAATAAGAATATAAAGCAGGGCGAATACCCAAAGGTATATCCATATATACACCAGAATAATCAGGTTGGCCTACAATACCAGCATCAGTAACATACAGTCCTACTGCAAGATATCTATCACCATGAGTACGAAGCCAATAATATTTTTGAGCATCTAATAATGATTTTGCATATATTGACCTCGTGGCTTTTCTACTCTCATTATCTACAAAACCATAAGATTCGTTTAGCATATCATCTCTTGAAAGTAAGAAAATTTTATCCTTTGTAGTCACAGGTCCATCCCTATGTCCAGTTGTCACAATTTCTTTTTCCAATATATTTGTTTTTTCATCAAGTGTTGGAAATGCTTTATTATAAAAATCATTGTTTAACCATTGTCTTATAGTTGCCTGTTCCCAGGTTGCATCATGAAGTGGGTTTGGATCATTGTATTCTTTTCCATCTATTACTTTATCTGTCACAAGTAGCATCTCTTCACCACTATTATTCAATATTCTCCATTTGATTGGTTCTACAATATCATAATTAGTGCTACTTTGTGGATATGTACCAAAAAACACTGTGGCTCCAGGTCCCATTCTATAAATTGCTTTTACTTCTACATCCCAATTTAAATCTGATGCTACAACTACATCTGGAACACCATTTACTTCCCAGTGGTCAAATGCACATTTTTCTGGTGGTACTACTTCACTACTATCTGGAAGCTCATAACCAAAATTATGTATAAATGTAGATCTTGTAGCGACTGTCACATGTCCTCCACCCATGTCCCATATTATATTGTGTTCTTCACCAAAAGTTGCTATAAGTTCTATATCTCCAGTCAAATCAGCTGGCAATTCTGTTGCATATGTACATACAATATTTCCATCACTATCTTTAATCGTCCATGCCACAGCTTCATTCACATATGAATCTTTAAAGTTATCTGCGACAGGTAGTAATATTGGGAAACCCTCTTTATATTTTGTATATTCTTTCCAAGTGGAATCATCAAGAAACTCGCGACCACCAAGATTCCAAGTTATATTACTTTCAACTGCATTAAAAATAGGGGCTGATACACTTGCTGTAAAGACAGGTCTCACACCTATTCCACTGGTATTAATCGCTGGATTGATTTCAGAAACAGTTTGTGTAATTTCATTATCACCAACATCCACTAATACTTGATGTCTCCAAAACATAGTACGTGTCCAATACCAATTTCTATTCGTCCAATCTTTTGATTTCGCATAATTTGTCTTGGTAGTGGACATCCAATGCCTTCTCCAATAACAATGATATTTCCATTCATCAGCTGTCATCATATATATATAATCTTTTGAAGTTACCTTGTGATCAAAATATCCTACTGAAGTTATTTCTTTTAGTACTATGGCTTCTTTTTCTCCATCATATTGAAATGCTTTATTATAAAAATCATTATTTAACCAGGTTCTTATTGTTGAATTTTCAAAACTTATATCTCCACGCATTGTATCATTAAACTTTATGTTCCAATCCAGTATCCTATCTGCCATAAGATACACTTCTTTATCATTTTTATCAAGGACTACCCACTTAATAGGTTCAACGGCATCATAATTAGTGCTACTTTGTGGGTATGCACCAAAAAATATTTTACCATATACATTTGGAAAACTTCCAAACAAATCACTATCGCTTGCTGTTAATACTGTCATTTTACTAAGTGTTGCCAATTTTGTTTCTATAATTTCGCTTTGTGTAGATAAATCTACTTCACTTATAATACTATATGTTGCAGTATTTAATTCATAAATATCACTTGGTGTTGCTTCATTTAATTCTATTGTATCGCTTATAGTTGCTAAACTGACATTTTCATCATCTAATATTAACTCACTTTGAGTTGCAACATCATTTTGATATTCAATTATAGTGGCCACTTCAACATAATCACTATCAGACACTATATCACTATCAGTTGAAACCATAACTTCATAAGTATCATACTCTTCATCATCATTTGTTATTGAGATTTCATTATAAGTAGCAATTATTTCTTCATTTAAGATGTCTTCTTGACTTTCTTTATTTTCTTTATTTTCTATACTACTATATTTACTTTCATTTACTGTAGTATCAGTTTCGAATATATTTTTTGAAGGCTCTACTATATCTAATGTTTCAACAGTTTCACTTGTTTCTTCTACTTGAGTTTCACTTGTTTCTTCTACCTGAGTTTCACTTGTTTCTTCTACTTGAGTTTCATTTGTTTCTTCACTTGTTTCTTCACCTACTTCTTTATCTATTGTCTCAATAAAATCTTCTTCTGGTTCATCAGCATAATCACCTATATAATCTTCTTCTAACTCATCTTCTATATCACTATTTGTACTTAACAAATCCACATTTGCAGATGGGCGGATGATATCCGCCCCTACGGTGTTATTATTTGCACCATCGTTTGGGCGGATGGTATCCGCACCTACATTTTTTGTATCTGCACCCACAGTGTTATCATTTGCACCATCATTTGGGTGGATGGTATCCGCACCTACATTTTCTGTATCTGCACCCACAGTGTTATCATTTACACCATCATTTGGGTGGATGGTATCCGCACCTACAACATCATCATGATATTTATGAATGATATCAGTATCATCTATCATATTTGTTGTTTCTATGACATCAGAAATAGAGTCTGCGAGTGTCGCAAAACCTCCCATAGTAAAAATCATAGATACAATTAAAACTATTGATATTATTCTTTTCATTTCCTACCTCCGGTTTACAAAATATATATACGATACTTTTTTTACAACTTTATTTATTTAATATATCTCAAACAAAAATTTTGATTTTATTTTTTTCAATGTAAGATATATGAATATTATTTACGATAATTTTTACAACTTTATTTATTTAATATATCTCAAACAAAAATTTTGATTTTATTTTTTCACTGTAGTTGCAGATAATAACATTGTAGGGGCGGATATCATCCGCCCAAATGATGCTGCAAATGATGACAATGTGAGATATATGAATACTATTAAAGTTAGAAAAAACCAGCAGGTATTATACCATACTGGTTTTTTTATAATTAAAAATATCTCTTGTTTTTAAAAGAATTACTTTCAATTCATAATTTTTTTTAAAACTAACTGATAAAACCCCCATATTGCCCTCTTATCATATTATATCACATTTACAGCAAAAAAACATTAAAATTTTATTAAAATTTAATTGCATAAAATTTAATTGCATTTAATTTAATTGTTATATGATTTATTACATGTGATGGGCTATTTTGACAACCAGTCAAGATAAAAATGCCACGAATTTGACAAGTAAATATAAAAAAATGTCATTAATTTGACAATTATTAAATTATATTCCCATTTTGCCACATTTGTATCCACGCTCCATCTGCTCCGACAAAGTAGCCATCTGGGGTAAGAGAATTTACAAGCATTGTTCCATCTGGCATAAAATAATACCACTTATCTTGTACTTGATACCAACCAAATACCATCATTCCTTCTCTCTCAGTCTTTACAGTTTCTAAGTAATACCATTTATTATCAATCGTATTTATCCACCCAGTTAGCATATTACCATTTTTGTCAAAATAATAAGTTGCAGTTTCGTTAATATATGTTTTAACTCCGTTTACTTCTTGTTCTTTTACTGAATTTATCAAATAAAACCCATCAACTGCAAAAACTTTTTGTTCACTCACTCCTACATTCATTTTAAATTTATTTAATATAGGATCATACACCCATGAAATCTGTGTAACATCAACATTTGATTTTATAGTTTTTATTTGATCAATTTTTGTAATTGGCACAATGTTTTGATTAATGGCGATTGGTCCAACACTGCTGCTTCCACCACCACCACCGCTTGTTGACCCACCACTTGGATTATACGGATTTGATGATACTTTATATACTGCTTTTACTGTAACTGTACCTGATAATCTATTTGATATTTCAGTTGCTTCTTCTCCATTTACAGTCCAATAATCAAATTTATAATTACCTTGTATCTTTATTCTATTTCCTGATGGAAGTAATAGACCTACTCCACTTTCATATTTTGCCGGTGGTATATAATTCATAAATCTACCAGAACCAAGTTCCCAAATTATATCATATGATTCATATACTATTGTCACAGTTATATCACCTAAAGTTCCAGCTTCTATATCTGTTACTTTTTTACCATCTATTTCCCAATGATTAAATACAAGATTATATGGATTTGTTATATCACTTGACTCTGGAAGATGAATTACTTTTCCATACTCATATGTACTTGGTGTAAGTGATTCATTAATTATTGCACCTTTTAATTCCCAAGTTATATTATATGGATCTCCTTTATATACTGCTGTAACTACAACAACACCTGTAAGTGTACTTGATATTTCTGTTGCTTGTATTCCATTAACTGTCCAATGAGAAAATTTATAATTTTTTGGTGGCACTACTTTATCTGCTGTAGGAAGTAACAATCCTATTCCTTTTTCATACTTAGCTTTAGGAGTATAATTTACCAAATGACCTAAACCAAATTGCCAAATTATATCATACGATTCATATACTAATGTCACAGTTATATCTTCTGCATTTCCCGCTACTATATCTGTAACTATTCTTCCATTAATTTCCCAATGGTCAAATATAAATCCATCAGGATTAGATATATCGGTTGCTTCTGGAAGATGAACTACTTGCCCATACTCATAAGTACTTGGTGTAAGTGATGCATCAATTATTGCCCCTCTTAGTTCCCAAGTTATATTATATGTTTTATTTCTATATACTGCAGTAAATTCTTTATGCCCAAAATCAGAAGCTTCAATACTTGTAGTTGTGACATCTCCTATCTCCCAATGGTCAAATTCTTGTCCTCTTTTACCTACTATATTTGTTGGAAGTATATAAGGAGTGCCATGTGTATAAGTTGTTGCGCCTTCAACTCCATCCCAGTTTCCATCACCAAGATTATACTTTATACGATATGTTTTATTTTTTAAAACAGCAGAAACCGTTACATCATTTATACTTGATGATGGTATTTCTGTCGCTCTTACACCATCTAATGTAAAATAATCAAGTTCTCTTCCATCTGGTGTTAACACAAATGATTTATCAGGGAATATTACTGCTGTTCCTTCACTATATGTTGCTGGTGCTACATATCCATTTGTAAATGACCAGTGATTTTCATGAGTTCCATAATCCCAGGTTATATTGTGGTGCGGAATATCTGTAAATATAAGTGAAATTGTTAAATCGCCTCTTGAACCTTGAGGTATTGAATCAGACCTTACACCATTCACTGTCCAGTGAGAAGGTATTTTCCCATCTGGAATATAAGCATAATTATTTATATCGCTTGCATCTATAAGTTCCCATGACATTGCATGTACATCTCCATATGCATAGACACTTGGATGCATAGGCGATATATCAGCATCTAATGTAAGTACTGCACCATTATAATTCCAAGTTACATTATATTCTTCAGTACGATATGATGCTTGTACAACTTTATCGCCAAAGTCTTCTTTACTTATCTCATTGGACATTGACTCAATGGAATCTTCTATACTCCAACCATCAAACATAAATCCTGGGGTACATATTACACTGCTTGATGCAGGGAAAACATATCCTACACCATATGTATATGAGTCTTTACCTGGTTCATCTTTCCAATCACCATATATTGTTATATCAATATCATCATCTATACTTGGATCATATAGCGAAAAGGTTTGATCAAGTTGCCAAGTTATTTTATATTTTTTATTTTTATATTTTGCAATTAATGTTTTATTTTCATATTCATCAGTATTAATTCCTGTAATTTCATTGCCATCCATTTCCCAATGGTCAAATACTTTATTTGTTGGTGGAATAACATTTGTTGGAAGGAACTCTATACCCGAACCATATGTATATGAGAATGGTCCTGCTGTGCCATTCCAAGTTACATTTGACCCATCTTCATTTTTATAAGTTATATTAAAAGATTTTGGTCTAAATGATGGAGATAGTGTGAGATCTCCTATACTATTTTTATCAATTTTTGTTCCCCAAGTTAAATCCGATGTGTCGTTATTATATATAAACCATTCTCCCAATCTATACTTTTGATTATTTATAGAAGAAGCACCAGGAAGTGAATTTATACCTACACTATACTCATACTCTGTTGGTGGATTAAAGCCATCTACAAATGACCACCTATCTCCTATATAAGTATATTCCCAAGTAATACTATATTTATTATTTTTATATACTGCAAGTACTATTTTATCACCATAATCATCAGTTTCAATTTTTGTCACAGTTTTTCCATTTATCTCAAAATGATCCAATGACCTTCCTCTTGGTGGTACTACATCTCTATCTTTTGGAAGAGTTAGTCCAACACTATATTCATACTCTGATGGTGTAGATACGAGATGTCCTTCTCCCATATTAAATGTAATTTTATATTTTTTATTTTTATATATTGCTTTTACTACCTTATCACCAGAGTCGCTTGCTGTGATAGAATTAACCTCATTACCATCTATCTCCCAATGCACAAATTCTTTACCGACTGGTGGCACTATATTATTTCCTGATGGAAGAGTTAATCCGACAGAATATTCATAATTTGATGGTGTTGATATGAGATGTCCTCCACCCATATCAAATGTTAAATTATAATGTTTATTTTGATATACTGCTTTTAATTCTAAATCACCTGTATAGTTTTCAGGTATCTCATTTGTAAATCTTACAGTATCAGTATCATCTATACTCCAACCAATAAACTCTTGTCCAGCAGGCACATTAATATTTTCTAATGTAGGAAGTTGTTGACCTCCTTGATACTTATCTATCTCACCCCATAGTGTTGATTCTGTTTTCCAAGTTTTACCATTTAAGTTAAATGTTAAAGAATTATTATCTTTTCTATATATTGTTGAATCTTTAATATCAATGCTTATGGCAGGGCGAACACCATATTGTGTGGTAGATGGTTTGAGAAATAGTAAATCAGAACTTGAATTTACATATATATAATAAACACTTGACAAAACTTTAGAACGCAACCACCAAGCATTATCAAATTGACCATTTCTCACCGCATATTTTGTAGATGTTGCATGTCTATCATTCTTTGGCATATATTCAGCCTCTTTATCAGACAATAAATATATTTTATCTTTTATCTCTGATCTTTCAGAATCTGTGTTTTTAATAATTATATTTCCTAATTGAGTTGATGAAAAAGCTTTCTTTGAAAAATCATCACTTAGCCAAGTTCTAATAAGAGAATTTCTCCATGTATCCTCTTCACTACTTCTATTATGATGCTCTTTTTTTTCAAGAATATTCTCAGACACTAAAAGCATTTCATCAGAAGTTTTATTTATAATTCTCCATTTTATTGGTTCAAGTTGCTTTCCACTTATATCATTTTGCGGATAAACTCCAAGCCAAATATATTCATGCTCTATTACCTTATATACAGCTTTAATCGTTTTATTTCCAAGATCTTTTGTGGTTATAGATGTAGTAGCTATTCCACCTATTTCCCAATGATCAAATTCTTTTCCCAAAGTCCCTATTACATTTGTTGGAAATTGTTTTACACCTATACCATATTCATAACTTGTAGGTCCACCAACTCCATCTTCCCATACACCTGTCTCCCAAGAACTACCATCTTTTAAATCCCAAGTTATTTTATATGTTTCACCTCTATAAACTGCTCTTATTTCTATACCACCAATATCTGCTGGCTCTATAGAAGTAACTTTTTTCCCATTTACTTCCCAGTGATCAAAAATTTTATGTGGTGGTGGTGTAATATTAGTTGGTAAAGTCGGTATTCCTACCTCTGTATCAAAATACGCAGGTCCTGCCTCGCCATTCCAAATTCCTACATTGCCTGTATTTCCATCCGTTAAATTCCAAGTCACAGTTGCATTAAACTTTAATTTTAAAGTTATATCACCGATTGCATCTTCAGGAATCATAGTAATTATTTCTTTATCATTAATATTTCTAAAACCTACAAATTGAAGCCCATCTGGTATCACCAAATTTTCTTCTGTAGGAAGTTTTTGCCCTGGTTGATAAATTGTGTATTCATTCCATAAAGTTGAAGTATCTTTAAATCTTGCTGGTCCTAACTGCCAAGTTAAAGCATTTAAGTTTGATCTAAGTTTTTGATTTCTTAGGTTAATATATATAGACGGACGAATACCTCCTCCAATATTTACATTTGCTCCATCTACACCAGGTACACTGTGATTTACTAAATCTGCTTGGTTTGATTCAACACCACTTTGTTGTTGTGATCTAAGCCACCAAGGTCCACTACTCCGATAACCTGTAGGTATATGTTCTCCATTCCAAGTTAAATTTCTCGTATAAGTAGTTACTGTACCAAGACGTTCTTCTGGTCCGCTAAATGATCCAATATTGCCATAATATTCATCAAATGACAATAAAAACACTTTATCTTCAGTTTCTACATCTCCCGACAATGTGCGTGTAGTTAAATTTTTATCAATTATATTATTATTTATTTGATTTATTGTAAATGCTTTGTTTATAAATGTATCATTAAGCCAGACTCTTACATCAGAATCTTCCCATGTAGTTACAACAAGATTATTTTTAAAACCTCTATAATCAATAACTTTTTCAGCAAGTAAAAGTGCTTCTTTTCCATCTTGTTTAACTACTTTCCATCTAATTGGTTCTAACTCATTTCCTGATGCATCATTTTGCGGATATGTTCCAAAGTAAATGTAACCAGGAAGTTCTCCATATATAGCTTTTATAGTTTTAACTCCTCTTGTTCCTGCAGGTATAGCATCAACTGCTTTTCCATCAATCTCCCAGTGGTCAAAAAATTTTTTTGTACCAGCTGGTGCATTTACATTTGTAGGTAATGTATAAGTCTTACTTGTATAATAAAATGAAGCACCTGCATTTCCATCCCAAGTTCCAGATTTACCTGTAGTTCCATCAGATAAATCCCATACTATATTAGACTTAAATATAGCTTTTAATGATAATTCTTCTGTACAATCTAATGGAATTTCAGTCATTAAATTATCTACTGTTCCATCTTTACTCCAGCCAACAAACTCAACTCCATCTGGTATTGACAAATTGTTTGCCACAGGTAATTTTTGACCGCCATAATAACTTGTAAACTCTTTCCATAAAGAAGACTGTGATTTCCAACTTGCAAAATCTAAATTAAAACTAATTTTATGACCTGACTCAAATATTGGTAGAGCTGTATTAAGATACATCGTAGGGCGAATACCACCTACAGGATTTTTTGCAGTAGGAAAAACTTTACTCAAAACTCCATCAAAATAGTAAATAGGTTTTCTAAACCACCAATCTACTGTGTGTGTCAACCATGGCGTAGCACCTTCTGTTTTAGCAAACTCTGTCGCATATGCATATTTATTTACACCTAACGTTACTCCATCTTCAGGCATCATCAAAAACACTTTATCAATCGTTACTTCATCATCTGTTTGTAATGATTTTTCAATTATACAATGATTTATTTGATTTTCAGTAAATGCTTTATTTATAAATACATTTTTTAGATATGCTCTTGTTCCTGATGTTTCCCATTTAGTCCCAGCTCGTCCATATCTTGATCCGCCAAGTACATTGTAGGTATATACCAGTGCTTCACTACCATTTTGACTAATTATTCTCCATTCAATTGGTTCATACTGCACACCAGAACTATCATGTTGTGGATATGTTCCAAAATAAAATTTCCAAGGTAAATTATTTCCATCTCCAAAAAGTTGAGAAGAACTTGCTATATTATTTATTTCTGATAGACTTACAATTTTAATCTCTGAATAACTTGCAATATTTATTTCTGAATAACTTGCTATGTTTATTTCTGAATAACTTGCGATGTTTTCTAATAATAAATTATTAGAACTTAATTCTGAAAATGTTGCAAGATTTATAGTGGAGGTAGTTGCTATATTTTCATTTGATACTACTTTCGCATCTATTTGAGATTCACTTGCAACATTTATGTTTTCTAATACTTCACTTATTGTTGCAAGATTTATATTGTTGATATCTAATTTAGTATTTTCTATTGATGTGACATTTTCATCACTATTTAAAATTTCTTCTGCATTACTATTTGTAGATATATTA
>CADCOW010000151.1 GCA_902803205.1 uncultured Eubacteriales bacterium
AAATGAAATATCTAGTAAATATAACCTTAAAAAAGTTATACTATTTGGTTCGCGTGCAAATGGTACTAATAGAGAAGATAGCGATATTGATTTGATGGTAGAATACAATACCCCTACTGTTTCTATTTTCACAACAGTAGGATTAATGCAAGAAATCCAAGAAAAATTTAATGTTCCTGTTGACATCATAAGATATCCACTAAAAAACCGAGGCATAAATTTAAAAATCGATAAAGAGGAGGTTTTGTATGACTAATAATATTAAAACTTTCTTTATAAAAAATAAAAAATGCTATGCATAAAGCTTAGCATTTTTTATACTACATTTTAATAAAACTATTAAGCAATATATCCTATTTTATTTATTCCAATAACACCTCTTCGTAAGTATTTTATTTCAAATGAATCAGGGGTGAATTTTTCAATGTCAAACATATTAAAAGAAAACTTATCTGCTTCAAATGTATTTTTTTCATTAATGTTATTATTCATTTTTTCATATTCAAAAGTTTCTATTCCTATTTCATTTAAAACATTTTCAGGGATTTCATAATCTTGGTCAACTAAGCCAAACATTGTAAAACCATTTTCTACAAAAAATGACATTGCTTTAGAATACCCTGCATCATATACAAAAGTACCAACAAGAGAACCAGCAAAACTTCCTATCATAAAACCTAACACAGGTATTTGTATTAGTTCTTGAGTTAGAGTTCCCAAAGACATTGCACCAGCCGTAATAAACATTTCTTTTATCAAGTCGTTTATCAATTCTTCTCTTGTTTTTCTTCCTCTAGCAACTTCCGTTGCATTTTTCATAGTATTAATTGTTAAAACCACCACCGCTCCTACAATAGACGGATCTACTCCTTTCAATACACTTCCCATCATACCTGATTCGCAAGATGCAACTATGCTTGCCGATACAAAACCTCTTAAAAATCCCTCGGATCCACCTTCCAATGCTGCATAACCTATTTTTTCAAATTGATCTTCTTTTATTTCTCCAGTTTTTAATAAATACAATAAAGCATTATAGACTTCTGGTGCCACTTTAATTGACATTGAAATCGTTGCAGCTGTCATACCCGCTTTAAATGATTGTTTAAACAAGTGTTCTAACTTTACCAATTCTTCTGTAGTTAAATTAAAATCTTTAGCATCAAATTTTCCTTCTTTGCCTAATCGTGCCAACTCTTCCGCATCATTTTTCGTTAATTCTATTGATTTATTACCTTTATTATCTTCAATAATTGATGTTAATTTATCATAAGTATCTTGATATCTTTTGACTTGTTCTGGTCTTGTCAATTGCTCTTTTTCTATTTTTAATCTTAACCATTCTTTTGCTTCCAATAATTGGTCAGAGGGTATAACTCTCATTTGCCCACTGTAAATAGGGTCATTCATAACATCCTTTTCTTTTATATTACGTTCCTTTAAAAAAGTCTCAAATGAAACCTCATTATTTGGATAAGTATTCTTGTATGCTTCAAAATGGCTTATAGATTGTGCTTTCGCACTATCACTTGCTGTTTTATAATATTTCAATCCATACTTTTGATCACCAACTTCAATATCCGCAGATGCATAATCATTACTTTTTGGAACATTTGCAATGCCTTTTTCTCCATTTAATGTGGCATTAATATTTAAAGTTCCTGCATGCCAATCTTCAGCTGCATTACCTTTTAACTGGTCTATTTGTGTTTTCGTTCCTTTATAATCATTAATACTTTTCACTAATTCTGTAATTTTATCATTAATATCATCTATATATTTATCACCTACTCTTCCTGACAATATACTACTTTGATTTTTTAAATAATGATTTACCCCATCTTTAAAACTTACCATATTAGTTCTCCATGAAATTATTTAAATGTTTTAAGTAAAGCATATATACTAAAAACTTATATTGTTGTTCCATAATTTTATTCTTATTTACTAAGGTATCAATGCTTTTTTTACCTAAATCTTTAACTTTATTAAACACGTCTAGGAAATTCCCTTTTCCTACTTCAGTCATTAATTCTCCAGTTAAACTAGATATTTTATCATCACCTTCAACATTTTTAAATATATCTATGTCATACTTTTCTAATTCATATCCATTTTCTTTACATTCTTCAATAAAGTTATTATACTCTATTTCATTAAGATTTTTATCAACATATGCAACTGCTCTTTTTCCAAGCCAACCTATTTTCATTCCATAAATATTATAAACATATTTTACATTTATACTTTCTTTTTTAGTTATATCATTATTACCTACAAATAAAATATGCTGAGAAGAGCTTAATGTCGGTGCATTAGTAATATATTGTTTTTCATTCCAAACAACTACTTCTAATTCACCATCTTTGACCCCAACTATTTCCCCATCTTTATCATCATTTGCACTTATTAGTTGTCTTAAATAGTTCGCATACTGTTCAACTTTAGAATCACATACAATAATCAACTTTTTCACTTTTTATCCCTCCTGTTTCTTCTCAAATAAAAATCTCACAGGCAAGAGCCCATGAGACGAAAATTGTGGACTCTTGCTGCGAGACAAGATTTCATACCCCATCGTATAAA
>CADCOW010000152.1 GCA_902803205.1 uncultured Eubacteriales bacterium
AACATTTGACAATTTGTTATCATTTTCAAATAGTAAGTCTTTTGATTTAATAATTTCTTTATTATTATAATCTGGAATTTCATTGTTAATATCAACTGAATTATCAAATGTATATTCTTTACCATCAACCCATCCTATTCTCTTTGTTTTATAGTTAATCGACTCTTTTCTAATGTAAATATGTTTTTTGCTATCAGGTTTGTTTTCGTCATTCTTATCAGTATTCAATTCAAAAGTATATATTACTTTGAATTTATTCTTGCCATTTACAATTAAAAACTCATATGACAATTCTGTCCCTATGTCATCATTTAATATTTCTCCAAATATCTCATAAGGAATGATTTCACCTCTCATCAAATATTGCATAATCTCTATTGAATTAATTACTGCTGTCTTCCCCGAACCATTTTGACCGTAAACTCCATTTACATCGCATTCGCCTACTTCAGCATTTGAATATGCATCAGAATAACTAAAAAATTTAATCTCTCCATTTACAACATTTTTCAAATTATTAATTTTAAGTCCTATTAATCTTACTATTAACCCTTCCATATAGAGCCCCATAATTTAAATTATACTCATATTAAATAAAATATTTAAAAAAAAATATTTGAATATTTTATTTGAATTATTATATATTATTTTTATAAGTTTGTCAATAGTTAAATAATCCTATTATTATATTCTTTAATATGTCCATTTTTCATAATTGTATGCATTTTATAAAAAAATAATGAGGTTATTAACAATTCCCCATTATTCCATCTATATTATTATATTAAACATACTCTATACCAACAATTTTGCAAAAATCATCCCATCTCCATTTACCTGTTCCTTCAGGAATTATAATTTTAACCAATTTACGCCCTAATTCACTTACTATCTCATAATCTTTTTTTACTTTACCTAATAAATCTCTTGACTTTGTCACTATGCTCATATCTGGTAATTGGTATAAATAATCATCACCTTCAACATTGCAACTGTGGCACCAGTAATTTCGCATATCTTTTACTTTTTTAGGTTACTATAATCTTCATCAGTTAAATAATTTGTTTGTTTTTTACGCTCTACATCTTTTAATTTTTCTATAAGTATTCCTAATGGTTTTTCTGCCACTTTATCAAAACATTCAGGATAGTGTCCATCAATCAATTTTGCATATATATCTTTCAATGTCAATTCCAGCCATTGAAATTCCTCAATGATTTTACTATGTGCAATCCTAAATTCATCAGTTAATAATGGGTTTTGTTTTAATGCCATTTACTTCTCCTTATTTTAAAATATTTTAATAATAATTAAATCTAAGTTTCATTTCTTGCTGTCATCAAACTTAAATTATTTTATAATATCATTTTTGTTTACTATATTTTATTTTCTCATATTGAGCCACTAATAAAGTCAATAAGCTCAACCTTCCCCATCTCTACAGATATATACTTATCATAAATTTTTTCAAAATTAACTTAATTAACTTTTTATGAATGTTGCTAAATATTATTGGTTTAAGATATTATCACTCAAATGCATATTGTATTAATAAAGTCAATAATAAAATGTCTATTAAACTATTTGCTTAGTAAAACATTTGTAAATAAAATTAATGAAACATGTAATCAAAAAACTTAATTCTGAGAACTTCCAAAATGCTGTCACTTTAATTGCAATTAATAGTTAGTCTCCGTCCCTTTTATTTATATGAATTTTTAGCCAAAACCTTTTATTTACTTTCCTTTTATTTCGTCACTTTTATTCATTAAAATTAAAATCTAAATTTTCACTTGCAAATTTATGATTATTCAATAAAGAAATGGCCTTTAAATTAAATTCATTTTTTTCGTTGACATCTAAAAATATTGTTAGAATTTTTATCCTATCATATATGTCTGAATTGTTATCACATATCAATTTGTTATCATACTTTATACTGGTGTGTAATATCTTTTTATTGTATAATCTTGAATTATGTGCACACAAATTCCTGAAATTTGACAAAACATTAATCCAGTTTTCTATATACTCATAATCAATATTATTAAAATATAATTTAGATATGGTTTTTTTGTCTTTGGTTTTCATATTTTTATAAAACTTTGATATAGTTCCAAAACTCAAAACTTCAAAAACAACCCAAATCGGGAAAACTGAATTTTTATTCTTTATATGATGATCTATAAATTTTTCGTCCGATCTGCCAATTTCTCTTTTTGCTGTATTTAGAAAGTTTATATGAAATTTTTTGGAATTGAAATTATTATGATCAAGATATGCTAATGAGCCATAAGTATCCGCACAGTAGTAAGATATTATACTTTTTAATTTAATTTCAATTTTATATAAATACTCAAGAATTAGTATTCTCAATGCTCTATCAAACTAATAAATATCTACCATTTCTTCAAATGTTATACTCTTAATAAATCTATCATTATGTATAAACAAATGTCAATATCCACTCAAACGATAATACTCATGATTTCTCAAAAACTCCTTAGCAAAATCATAATCATTTATAATCATACCATACTGTTTCAATCTATCAATCTACTTTTCATAATTATAGTGTACCTTAACGCTCCCAGTATTAAGTTGTACAACATTAGTACCAGTCTTTTTAAATATCAAGTTTTTTATAAAGTCAAACATGTTTTCTAAAAAAATATCCACCCGTATTGGCCTGCATTGCTGCAGAGGCTCGGTGGACTTGTTATATATATTATAACAAATTTCTCTAATATTATCAATACTTTTTGGAAATAAGATAAAGTAATATAAAGTAAAACAAAAAAATAATAATGTGTTTTATAGTTAAAATATATTAAATTTATTCAAAAAACTGAGACAATTTATATAACTACTTATACTTTATTGTAAAACTTTCAAGATTATTTTTGTTGATAGTTCCGTCAGGGTTTAGTATTAATTCAGCATTGTCACTTTTTATTCTATTTAATACTATGTTATTATTTGGTTTTATTGTAATTAAACTATTATTAATAATAATATTACTATTGCTTGCTATAACATATGGTGATAATATAATTTTATCATTTTCACCATATAATTTTACATATGTATCATTTTTATTACTACAATCTGACACCGCCAAAAACTCTTTACAATTTTTTGCATTATCACGACCCAACAAAGCTACAAACCATAATAAAAATATAATTAAAGCTATTAAAGGAATTATAATTGCTTTTATCAATATATAATTATTTGGATTCTGTCTCGTTTTACTTTTGTTTTCCCAAAATATATTCAATTTTTGCATAAATGAATCTTTAATATTATTCTTCCTTTTGGGTTTTATATTGTATACTTTAAATGGCGATGTTAATTCCATAATCCCACAGCATATTGTTATAATTACAGAAAACAACAATAATACAATTGTAGTTTTATTTCCATTGCTATCTTTAAACAAATAACACAAAATATTAATTGGAATTGAATCTAATATGACATTAAAATACATTGTCAATGATAAAATAGCAATCAAAAAAATCAATATGCAAGACAAAATAAAAGATAAGCATTTATTTATCACACCAATATTATTTATAGATATTTTATTCATTAGGCTTACTACGAAATAACATATAAATAACAATAATGTCAATGCAAAATAATAAAAAATTGCCACCAAAATATTATTACTTAATGCAAAAGAAATATATTCTAATGGAACATTAAAATATCTACAATAGCTTAAATTATAAGTATATACTATCAAACAAACCATAAAATATAAGGCCCCACTCAAATATGGCAAATGATTTAATATATCATTGATTTTGAAATGTTTATTATTCTCTCTATTCATATCACTAAAATTACCTCCTTTCTTAAGTACCTATATATCTCTTTTCAATTACTTTACTTTTTATAAAATAATATCTAATAATTCTCGTTTAAAAATTTCTATACTCCCCTGTTGGAAATCAATTAATACTATTGAATATATTTATAACTCATAACTAACTTTACTTATCAATTTTATTTTCAATAATATAATGAATTATTCTAATCAATATCTTTCTTTTTTATTTCTAAATCATCTATTTCAATTTCTAAAGCTCTTATACTACTTTGTATTTTAATATACTCTTTTTTACACTTAACCATATTTTCTGCAATATCATTACACTCTTTTATATCAAATGGGAATAGTTTAATTAATCTTAATTGCATTATAATCGCAAACACAATTGTCATTATACGAATAAAAATTTCTAACTTTAACAAATAAAAAATGATAAATAAGGCAACAAATACTATGAACACAATTATATTAATGCAGATATTTCTAATTCGTAATTTATTAGTCTCCATTGGAATAGAATCAAAAAATTTATTCAATTTAACTTTCAAATTTTCCTTTTTTTTCTTTTATCAATAATCAATCCATTGTAAACATCATTCTTCCCATTTTTATATCCGCTTTGCCGTTGCTCTTCATTATATTGTTCCGTAGTTTCTCTTATAATTTTATTTATGTAATTCATATCTTTTAATTTTTTAGATTCTTCATACTGTAATTTCTTAAAAATACGGTCTTGTAATATACCATTATCAACCCTTTCATTTACAAGGCTAGCCACAATTTTTTTCGCACCACCAGTTTCAACATCAGTCATTTTAAAACTTGAATTTATAATTAAAAAATTATAAAATGCTTTCTTTTCTTCAATTGAAATACTTCTTTGTCCTAGCTTTAAAAACAAAGTAAACCACTGACTAGGGAAAGTAGCTAATGGTTAAAAGTTAGATATGTTTTTTTTAGTCCAATGAACTAATTTTTTATCTTCTGTGACAAAATAATCTTCTATTTCTTTATCACCTTTTTGCTCTCGGATTTTCATTATACTTAAAATATTAAATAAATCTGTGTTGATAGAAATATCCCATATATTCTTATGCATACTCTTATACGAGTCTCTTAAATCATTATCAATTTTATTGGCATTAATTGGGAATGTTACTTTCTCAAATTGTTCTATAGATTTTTCATATATATCAATTAAATCATTATAAAATCTATTATTATACACTCCTTTATTTTTCTTATTATTCAAATATAATAAATTTAAATTATTATCCTCTATCCCAAAAAAATTATTAATTTCACCACCACCTTTATAATTCCTAAAATTATTTGGTATCACATCTGAATAATACTTTAAGGTTTCACGCATTTCATTATCAGTAAAATTTGTAATAAATATTTTAATTTTATCTTTTCCCATTTCAAATATTAATTTATTGAATTAATATTAGTAAATTTTCTTTTCTCGTTACAATAACTATCAATAATTTTCATCTCAACACTATTAATTCCTATTTTATATCAATATAAACTTATATGTTTTTACAATGAATACAAAAACAAACCAACCGATATTAATGAATACTCAAAAAATAATATTACTAATACTTGTATATATATTAAATAGACTCTCGAATTTTTTTTACATTCTCATCACAAATATATCTATTCTCTATAATACTTTTATAAAATGCTTTAATATCATAATCTTTCAATATCCAATTAATTTGATTGTTATATATCCCAACTCGGCAAAGTTTTATTATTTGCTCATCAGACCAATTATTAAATTTACTTGCTTCACTCACTAATGTGTGTGTCATTGCAAAAGAATCACTAAAATTAAGGTTCAAAACTAAATTCTCTTTAACAATATCTTCATCATTATTATATAATTCTTGTTCATAATCTTTAACGATATTTCTACATTCAGATTCTAAAACACTATTTGCATTTTCTAATTTAATTAATTGAATAATGTTTTTAACATATTGAAATAATTTTGCATCAATTGAGTAATCACACTCAGCAAAATAATTAATTCTTCCATCTTTAAATAAATTGACAACTTTTGAATATTTAATATCACTCTTGGCATCATAAACTCCGATAGAATACCTTTGCTTTTCTTTAACTATCTTCATACATGGTATATCAGTATCGCTATCACCTACATATATAAAATTGTTAAATGGAATACGTATACTTTCTTTAGAAATTTTGTCATTTACACGCGAGTCATTCACATTTAAATATCCTTTTGATATTCTAAACAGGGATTGAGTCTTATTGGTATAATTTATTACTTGTGCTGGCCAAGTACAAACACCTTTGTCATCATAATAATACTGGCTCGCATAAATTCTTTTAAAATAATTAGCGATTGAAGTCCCATCAATAATTTCTTTTAATCCTGACGATATTCATAATGTTCAACAACAATACCATTCTCATCTGCGATGTGATTAATATTATCAAACCATTCTTGTACACCTTTATAATATTTTATACTTCTTCCATATTCCATAAGCTTATTTTTTGTAAATATTTCTTTCCCGCGAGATTCTTCAAGCATTTTGAGCATATATGCTAAATTTTGATCCATATTATTGTTATAAGCCATTTCATTAGATTCTTTCCAAAATTTATTTATATCCTCTCCATACACAGCCTGGATATATCCTTGGGCTTGCATATCTGTAGGTGTTAGTGTTTTGTCAAAATCGTAGCACAAAGCAATAATTGGTTTAGTTCCAAGTTCTTCCTTAACAAATTTATTATAATTATTCATGCTAGTACCTCCATGACATACTTATCACTTGCATGTTTAAACAATTATACACACTAATTAGAAATATCGACATATATTTATCATAAATATTTAAAACCAACAATAAAAATTATATTACAACCTATCTAAAAACATATCATTAATAAAATAAACATTATTTCTAGATCTTGTAATTGCTACATATAATTTATTCTTTGTTTGATTTGACAATTTTGATAAATCATCTATATGTTTTACTGTACTTTTATTTAAAATTATGCATACATCTTTATAACAATCCACCCCCTTAACTTCACCCCAATTAAAATGGTTTTGACCAAATTTATCACTATTATTATAATGCAACTTTACAATATTATTATCATTCCATATATTCTTTATCTTGTTAATCTCATCTAAAAATATAACGTCCCCGGATATATTTTTATTACTATTAACTATATTAATACCAAGACTATTTTTAATAAAATTACATACATTTTTTGCACATCTATGACTTACTGACAAAGATGTAGTATCACATTCAAATCCATTTCTATCGAAAATATTAATGTAATTATTGTAATTATCAAATAATGTTTTATTTACATTACCATCATTGCTTGTATCAAATGTATGCTGATAAAAATCTCCCACATAACATAAATTAATTTTAATCTTGGATATTTCAATTAAAAAATTGAAATCTCTTCCTGCTATATCTTGAATTTCATCTATAAAAAGATTATCAAAATGACTCTCAAGTCTTACTTTAATATCATTTAAACATCGTTCTTGCAAAAATAAAAAAATCCTATTATGGTATAACTTATTGTTTTTAACATAAAATTCAATACTTGATTTTGTTTTATAGTCAAATTTATAACGCTTATAATCAATACCAGAAAACATATACTCATCTGCAAGAAATGGTTTATAACAAAAATTATATAAAAAACTATAATAAGTCATAATGATTGTGCTATTAAACAATTCCTCATCAACACTTATAATTCTATTTTTAATATTTTCAAAATTATTATTTGTGTATGTAATAATCAATGTATTATAACTAGTACTTAATCGATCAATTAAATATTTTGTTTTACCAGAACCAGCAGTTGCAAGTATTAATTTCTTACCCATTCTATTGCATCCTTTATATAATCTGGAACATCTAAACCAACATTTTTATTAACTAATTCTAATGCCGATTCAGTTTTATCCTTTAATAAACTTTCAATTGAAATATTCATTTTTTCAAATAAATCTTTATTTTTTTCATACAGAACTGATTCAAATGTAGTAAGTATAGAATTAGAATTATAAAAAATTTTAATTCGATTATCAATTTCATATTTTAGCAAGTTATCAATTCTTTTACTTTTAAATCCATCATTATCAGTTACGACTGCTACTTTTGCAGATGTCAACCTTGCAATTTCTAAATATCTTTTAAAACTTAGTCCTCTTATATCTATAACTGCTATTTTATCATCATACAAACCTCGATTTACAATTTTTTTATAAAAATTATCAAATAAGATATATTCAGATGGTCCTTCTACTAAAATTACTTTATTAGCTAATACATATCTTATTATATCAGCTACTGGTGCTTTTAAAAAATATCTACATGTTTCATCATTTAAGTCTATTAATGAAAAAGGATGTTTATTAGAATTTTTAGGTAAAATTATCAAATTTTTTAAATTTAACCCCGAACAAATCATGCTATTATGTGTAGTTATAAACATTTGTGTTCGTGTTATATTATCAATCATTTGTATAATATATCTCATATTTGTATATTCAAATGATTTTCAGATTCTTCAATTAAAACCATATTATTTTCACTTTTATCTATAGTAAATCTTACATTTGTTATAATTTGTTCTCCCTTACCATGGTTATATAATGATATATTGTCTTTTTTATTTATTAATGTTAATTGTTGCGAACAATCCAACGATGTATGCGTTTTTAAACTAAATATATATTCTTCATCTTGTGGTAATTTTTTATTTAAATCTCTTAAAATTCCATCATTATAGTCTACTTTATCTTTATTTATACTATTGACAAAATCTTTTCTTAACTTTAAATCGTCTTCTGTAAAACTTAAATATAATCTTTTTACTAATTCATTGATTGTATAATTCGAACTCAGCCCTATTGTATTAATACACATTGACTTCAATCTATTTTTTCGATTACTATATTGACTATTTGCGAATGTGTCGAAAACACACATGTAATATTCATATGGAAAATAATTACTACCTTTTACAGTTTCCATAATTTCGTTTATATACTCATTGTTAGGTTTACATACTAACCTAATGCCACAACAATTTCTATTTTCACTATTATTCTTCCCTTCATAATCTAATTGAATGAAACTATCTTCAATATTTAAATATAACTCAACAAACATTATTGGTAAATTGTTAAAAATCTTTTCTTCTTCCGGTAAAGATAAAAAATTATTTATAACATCTATATTAATAATATTATTCAATCCTAAATTTTCAAGTTTCCAAATACTACCATTTACAACCAAATCAATAGCCTCCAAAACACTACTCTTACCAGAATCATTATCTCCCACAAAAATATTAATTCCAGCATTTAAATTAATTGATAAGTTTGTAAATTTGCGATAATTTTGCATCTTAATTTTTTCAATAAACATAACGATCTCCAAACAACTCAAATATGATTATTTTAAAATATTAATAATTGTAATAATATCATTTAGTTTGTCTATTAAACATTCTTATTACAGAGGCAATATCAATAATTTGTTGGTCAGGACACATACAATCTTTTATGCTATAAATTTATCAAATACATCAAGTATTTTTATCATTATCTCAATTTGCTACCTTACTACTTTAACTTATTCTTTAACAATTCCATATCGTTCATTTCTTTATCACCTTTAAAGTATATTTCTAGAAATTCTATATTCACTTCATTCTTTATGCTTTTGTTAACTAAAAATATTATTCTTATTCCACTCCGGTTACCTTTGTTCTTTAAACTCATACAAGCGAATTTTGTAACCTTATATGAATCATATTTTTCGTTACATCCACCTTCAATTTTAACAAATGCCAAAGTCTCTATTCCTTTATCAAAATATGGTTCTAAAACAAATTGTTTAAGGTAAGCAATGTCCTTATCAAGGGTCTTAAATCTTTTTAATAATTTATTGAAAGACTTTTTATATGCATCGGACTCAGAGTAATTAATCATCTTCATAACTCCTTACACTAGTATCAGTGTTTCGATAAAATACCGCTTCATATGGTATAATTTCCTTTGTCTTAGTTCCAATCCATGGTATATCCTTATGAGATAGTTCTGTTAATTCTTTAGCACTCTTAAAACCGTGTTTCTCAATCTCTTCATCTATAAATTTTATTTCTTTTGCTGTAATATTTGATAAGTCAGCTTCAACTAACGGTAAATATTTTGTCATATTATAATCAAATCTTTTTGTTTTAACCTCTTCTAGTAAACTATCTTTTTCCATTTGTTTTATCACTTTGGCAAACGATACTGGCGTTGGTCCAAAATCATTCTTTATATATTTTAGTCCCATAAGCTGTTCTTCAAATAATTCATAATAGTCAAAGTCTATAAAATACAATAGCTTATAAAGCACCACTTGCCCCACATTAGGTTTTGATCCAATTTTGTTAATAATATATAAAAATATTTGTTTAAATTTCTCTATATTCTCTTGTGGAATATCTATTCTAATATCTTTAGCGACTTCATTTTTATTATTCTTTTTGCCCTCTACTATATTATATTCTATATTTTGAGGTATTCTATTCTCAATAATGTCATTATAATCAACGCTAAAAGTATTGGCAATTTTTTTTACAACATCAAGAGTAAGTTCACTTTCTCCTGACTCATATTTATAATATGTTTGCCTAGTTATTTTCAATTTTTTTGCCATATCTTCTTTTGTAATATTGAATTTTTCTCTTATATCTCTTAATACTATACTCATAAAATCCCCCCCATAAGAGCATATGTAAAAATATTTTTACTAATATGTGTTAATTTATTATAACATTCATTCTCAAGTTTGTCAAGAATATATCAGTTTTAATAAAATAAAGTATTTCTATCTAAAATTTAGTGAAAAGAAGCAATCAAAAAGTTCTCATTACGAGAACTTCTAAAAGACTGTCACTTTTGTTGCAATAATTATCACCGTCACTTTTATTTCCATTTTATAATAAATGTGCAACTTAGTTTCACATTTTCTTATTATATACATTTCCCACCCGCTCTTTGTTAACAAACGCATAGCCTTCAACTGACTGCGAAATTATTGAGTTATTTAGTTCTTCTAATACATTTTGATATACCTTTTTGACAGTAATTACTAAATTGCCTCTGTTATCATAGGATAGTAATTTCAATATCTTATCTTCAAATACTCTTAAATGTGATGGAGAATTAAAAATGCCCATACTTACAAGTAAAACCGAGCGACTAGGAGAAATTGGGCATATTGTATATAAATGCAGTGATTTGCCATTATCTAACTCTCCCAGTACTTGTGGAGGATAATTGTCTCCAATAACAAAATCTTTTTCGCCCCTCCTCTCTATAACCACGAAGTATTTCATAAATTGAAGCATATATCCTGCGTTATTAATTAGTAACTTTAACAAATCACCATCTACAACTTCATAATCTATGAATCCATCTCTGATCATATAATACTTGAAAGGCAAATCAATTTTATTATGTTTTGCAACTTCTTGTAGAGAACGACAATCAACTATATAACTAAGATTTCTTTTCCACAAATCAATAAAATTCTCATCTTTTTGAAAACTTTTAAAGAATTCTTTATTTGAACTAGTCATATTTGAACCAAACCATTCAAACACTCTTTTATTCCTAAAAGCCATAACTGCAATAAATAGTCTTAATCTATTCTCATCATATTCTGAAAGTCTAATTTCATTAGTATTTAAAACTTTATTATTTATAATTCTTGCAACTTCATTTTCAAACTTTGAGAGTTTAATTTCTATCTCAGTCGGATTATCAGCACAATTAATTTCATCTCTATATAAATTATGCATCATAAATATTTCATCAGTTCTTTTAATAGATACTTTGTTGGTATTTTTATTGTAATAATAAAGTAATTTGTCTTTAAAACAAAAGTTTCTTAAAATGAATTGAGGAATATAATGGTGCTTTATTGCTTCCATGAATTCTTATCCTTTTTTTGTCTATTTTTTTCGCCGGTTTTTTTCGCCGATTTATTTCCTCCAGTTTTATTCGCCAGTTTTTATCTCCTATCATGATTTTTATTTTTATATTTTTAAATATTAGGTATTTCATGCAAAATTTATTAAGACATTAAACCACATCACTATTTTATAAAGGCTGTCACTTTTATTGCAATATTCTTCTCAGCCCTTTTCATTTTCTTTTTCTTTTTCCTTTTATTTTTCCGCCGTCCTTTTTTTTCTTAAAATTATCACCATCCCTTTTATTCTCCTATACATATAATCTCCACATTACTATTATATTTGTTCAGTATGAAACATTATTATTGCCAAACACCCACAACTTATTAAAAATATTTCATTGTATCGGTATACTTTATTGACTTATATCTACTTACGTTATCTAATTAAATTGCAACACTCCTGCTGTTATATCTTTAAATCCTTTTTCTCCATAAACTTTAGGCTCTGTTATACTTATTAGTCTATGTAAATTTTAACATTTTTAGTTAAAACTTATATAGATTTATGCAGGTATAGCAGGTCGCATATTTCCTTTGATTAAATCTTTACAATTTGTTTTAAATACATAATCTTGCAAATCTAATATCTT
>CADCOW010000153.1 GCA_902803205.1 uncultured Eubacteriales bacterium
ATAATATTTTTGAAGAAAAACTATTGATTTTGTTGATAAATTTTTATTTTATGCACGTTTTTAACATTGTTGAGTGGACACTAATTAGCACTTTTTTGTTTACTTTTCTCTTGTTTTATTCTATTTCTAAAGTTCTGGCATTCTTTTTTTTGACAGTAAATAGTTCTACTACTATGTCTTACAACATAATCGCCACAATTGGCACAAGTAAGTACTGGTATGTCTTTATTTAAATCAGTATTTTCAACAATCAATCTTATAAATCCAAATCTTGCTATATCAAATACATTATTATATTCACATTTGAGTTCAATTTTTTTAGTTGACTCATTAAACTGATAAACAGCCTTAAAAGGATTTAATTGATATAATAAATACTTTATTATTAAATTGTATTGTTTTTTTGCTAATTTACAAAAATCATTTACATTTTTACTTTTAATCAACATTTCTGTTAGATATGGATACTCTACAATTCTTTCAGTATTCTTTAAGTTTTCAAAGTCAAGTTTTTCTTTATTCTTTCTGATCGATAGACTAATCGTATCGAAATCTATACCTTTAAAACACTAAAAAATCGGCATATGTGGTAATTACTACCAAATCTATGCCGATTTTCAAAAACATTTGTTAAATCCCTATGTTAAACGCCATTGCGCCTTTTTTATATATGTATAACTTATGATAAAAATATGTAAAAATTAATGAGGTCCGTCCCAGATTATTATTTTTAACTCGCCCCTACGATGCAGGCTTTCGCCCCTACTACTAATACAACTTCGCGCCTGCTGGTATATGGTTGTCAACCATGAGGAGGTTGAGTTTTTCTTCGTCATTTTCTTTACAGATGGCGGAAAGTAGCATACCGCAACTGTCTATACCCATCATATTTCTTGGTGGGAGGTTGACTATGGCGATAAGGGTTTTGCCGATTAGTTGCTCTGGTTCATAGAAGGCGTGAATACCACTTAAGATAACTCTATCTTTTCCTGAGCCATCATTGAGAGTGAACTTCAAAAGTTTTTTTGATTTTTCTACTGCTATGCATTCTTTAACTTTCACTGCTCTAAAGTCAGACTTGCTAAACGTCTCAAAATCAACCATATCAGTAAATAATGGTTCAACAACTACTTTACTAAAATCTATTTGACTATTTGGAGTGAAAAATCCTGTGTTGTCATTTGTTCCAATGTTTGTTGTAGTTGATGAACTTCCAACTTCATTTCCAGTCTTTTCTGATTTAAGTGTTGGGAAGAGTAACACATCTCTTATCGCTTGACTATTTGTCATAAGCATCACAAGTCTATCTATGCCGTATCCTATACCTCCTGTTGGTGGCATACCAATTTTAAGAGCAGTTAAGAAATCTTCATCAATGCTATTTGCTTCTTCATCTCCAAGTGCCTTTAATTTTTCCTGCGCTTCAAATCTTTCTCTTTGATCTATTGGGTCATTTAACTCTGAATATGCATTTGCCATTTCATAACCATTGATATAAAGTTCAAATCTTTCTGTGAGTGTTGGGTCATCTGGTTTCTTTTTTGTAAGTGGTGATACCTCTATCGGATGATCTATAACAAAAGTTGGTTGTATAAGTTCTTTCTCTACAAACTCATCAAAGAAAAGATTTAATATATCTCCTTTTGTATGATGTTCTAAAAACTCTACTTTTTTTTCTAATGCAATCTTCTTTGCTTCTTCATCATCTTTTATAGTAGCAAAATCAACTCCACTATATTTTTTTACTGCATCCATCATAGATATTTTTTCAAATGGCTTTTCTAAGTCAATAACATTTTCACCATACTGAATCTTAAGACTACCTACCACATTTTTTGCCACATGCTTAAACATAGATTCAGTAAGTTCCATCATACCTTCATAGTCAGTATATGCTTGATAGAGTTCCATAAGAGTAAACTCGGGGTTGTGCTTTGTGTCTGTGCCTTCATTTCTGAAAACTCTTCCTATCTCATATACTCTCTCAAGTCCACCTACTATAAGTCTCTTTAAATAAAGTTCAAGTGATATACGAAGTTTTCTATCTTCATTTAAAGCATTGAAATGAGTTTCAAATGGTCTTGCATTTGCACCACCTGCATTTTCTACAAGCATAGGAGTTTCTACTTCTATAAAATCTCTATCATCAAGAAAATTTCTTATTTCTCTTATAATTTTTGATCTCATAATGAAAGTCTTTTTCACTTCAGGATTCATTATAAGATCTATATATCTTTGACGATACCTAAGGTCTCTATCTTGGAAACCATGGAATTTTTCTGGCAATACTCCAAGTGATTTAGATAAAAGTATAATTTCTTTTACGTGAATAGAGATTTCTCCCATTTGTGTCTTAAACACAAAACCTTTCACCCCTACAATATCACCAATATCAAATTTCTTAAAATCCTTATAAGAATCTTCTCCCACTTCATCACGAGCAACATATAATTGAATATCACCTTCTCTATCCTGTATATTTGCAAATGAAGCCTTACCCATCACTCTCTTAAGCATAAGTCGACCTGCAAGTGACACTGTCTTTCCATTAAAACCATCAAAATCATTTTTTATTTCTATTGAATGATTTGTCACATCATATTTTGTAATTAAAAATGGATTCTTGCCTTCTGCAAGCATCTCATTAAACTTATCTAACTTTGCTTTTTCAAGTTTGTTGATATCCTCTACTGTTTGCTCTTTAACTTCTTTTACTTCTTCTGACATATGATTCCTTTCGGGCTAACAAACTTCGCCCCTACAGTGACACTACGACACTTTTAATACTTTTACTTTAAGTTTCCCTCTTGTAAGTTTTACTTCAATTTCATCACCTTTCTTTTTACCAAGTAAAGCAGAGCCAAGTGGTGATTCATTTGAAATTTTCCCACTGAGACTATTTGCTTCTGTAGCACCTACTATATCATATTCTATTTCTTCTTCTAATCCAATATCAAGAACTTTAACATGACTTCCTACACCGATAGTTCCTTTTTTCAAATCTGATTTATCTATAACTTCTGAATTTGCAAGTATATTTTCTAATTCTTCAATTCGCATCTCAATATCTCTTTGCTCATCTTTTGCGGCATCATATTCAGCATTTTCTGATAAATCACCCTGTTCTCTTGCTTCTTTAATCTTTTCTGCTATTTCAGCACGTCTGGTACCTTTTAGGTACAAAAGTTCTTCTTCATATTTATTATAGCCTTCAGTTGATAAGACTATCTTTTTTTGTAACATTTCTTCTCCCATTTCTTCAAGTCCTCCTAAAAGACATTTTTTAAAAATAGATTATATATAATTTTTTATATTTTGTCTACTATAATTTATTAAAATAACATTAAATATTAGTTTCGTTTCTTTGGTCTTTTTATCACTCCGCTCTCTTCAATATTATTCTTTTCTCTTTCAGCTTCCATCTTTTTATACATATCAAATTCTTCACTTGATACAATTTTAAATGCAAATTCCATATTTTTCACAGGATTTTCATCCTCATTTATTGGACCAAATTGATTTTGCCGAATACTATAATTGAGTCTAAAAATTATCAAATAATCATTTAATCCTTTTTTATCTGTAAGATATTCATATATCTTATTTGGTATGACATTTATATCTTTTCCACCAACATAAGTTCCTTCAAAACATCTTATAATTAAACTTTTATTTTTATAATTTTTATAATAAAAATTTAATATATGCACATTATCTCTATTAATATCATTATTTACCAAATTAAAACTTATAGGTACATTGTCTTTAACTATATATGTACTTATATTATTATTAGTCACAGGATTTATAACTGCATTTGTCAAAACATATTCGTTGTTCTTTAAGTTTACAGTTATATCATCATCAATATTCCCCATTATAACCCTAGCATTGTTGGTATTAGATGTAGCAAATACTAGGTTTGTTAAAAAAAACAACAAAGTAAACTTGATAAAACTACTCTTATAAAATTTTTCTTACCCTTTTTAATAATTACTCCTTTACCTGATAAATCATTTTTATCTATAAATGCTTTTACATCAGTAACTTTATTATCATTTACTAAAACACCACCTTGCTCTATATTTCTTCTTGCATCACTATTTGACTGACAAAGTTTTGAAAGAACTAAAACTTTTGAAATTTCTACTTTGCCATCAACTAAATCAGATTCTTTTATTTCTACTTTAGGTAAATCTGCTTCATCAAGATTGCCACTAAATACTAATTTTTCATCTTTATCACATTTTGTAGCTTCTTCTTCACCATGAACAAGTTTAGTAAGTTCATATGCAAGTATAGACTTAGCCTTATTTAACTCTGCGCCTTTCCATTTTTCCATCTCTTTAATTTCTTCAAGTTGTAAAAATGTAAGCATCTTTAAACATTTTATAACATCAGCATCATCTACATCTCTCCAGTAATGATAAAACTCTCTTGGAGTTGTCTTATTTGGATCAAGCCACACAGCACCACCAGCAGTCTTTCCCATCTTCTTTCCATCTGATTTTGTAAGAAGTGTAATAGTCATAGCATGTGCATCTTTACCAAGTTTTCTTCTTATAAGTTCTGTCCCTGCAAGCATATTTGACCACTGGTCATCTCCACCAAACTGCATATTACATCCGTATTTTTGGTATAAGCAATAAAAATCATAAGCCTGCATAATCATATAATTAAATTCTAAAAATGTAAGCCCTTCTACCATTCTCAATTTATAACACTCAGCTGTAAGCATCCTGTTTACGCTAAAATGAGGTCCTACATCACGAAGAAACTCTATATAATTCAAATTTCTAAGCCAGTCAGCATTATTTACCATCATTGCTTTCCCTTCACCAAATTCAATGAAGTTTGACATCTGTTTTTTAAAACATTCACAATTTCTATCTATATCTTCTACAGTCAAAACTTTTCTAAGATCAGTTCTTCCTGATGGATCTCCTACCATACCTGTCCCACCACCGACAAGAGCTATAGGTCTATTACCAGCTGCTTGTAATCTCTTCATAAGACAAAGTGCCATAAAGTGTCCCACATGGAGAGAATCAGCAGTAGGATCAAAGCCAATATAAAATATAGCCTTACCTTCATTTACAAGTTTTTTTATTTCTTCTTCATTTGTTACTTGAGCTATCAAACCTCTCTCTACTAATTCTTCATAAACTCCCATAATTTATCTCCTCTTTGATATTCCCTTTTTATATCATTCACATAGTACATATCAAAATTTACTCATATATCAAACATTTATTCTAAAACCTAAAATATATAAATGGATTATATCCGGTCGTTAACATCTCTATAATAGCATACACAAATAAAAATATTATCATTACATCCACTACTATAAATCCATATTTTAATCTATATATATAATTTTGTATATTTTTAAATAAAGGTGTTATGTAAAGTATTGATATAAAGAAAATGATTATAAAATATGGATTGTAAATGGTTGACAGCACTTCTCTTGACCACATATTAAATGCTGGACCATTTATAAAACCTTCACATAACAATTTTATATCAGATAAATTCTCTAATCTAAAAAGTATCATCCCTATATTCCAAACTATGAACACATATATAACTCTTATAGTTTCTGGAATATAAATTTTGTATTTATAAGAAATAAGTCTCTCTATCACAATAAATATCGCATTGTATAAACCCCAAAACAAGAAATTGAAACTTGCACCATGCCAAAATCCTGATAATACAAATACTATTGTTAGATTTATACAAGTTCTTACTATACCCTTTCTACTTCCACCAAGTGGTATATATATATAATCTCTAAAAAATGATGAAAGACTTATATGCCATCTTTTCCAAAACTCAGTGATACTCTTTGCTATAAAAGGTAAATTGAAATTTTCTTCAAAATTGAACCCAAGCATCTTTCCTATGCCAATAGCCATATCAGAGTAAGCAGAAAAATCTAAATATATTTGTATGCTATAACATATTACTACAAGTACAGTTAAAAGTTTTCCAAGATAATGTAAGTTTAAATTTGCAAATGCTATGTCAGAAACTTTTCCAAGTGTATTTGCAAAAATAATTTTTTTTGCAAATCCTATCATAAATCTTTTTATTCCATAAGAAAAACTATCTAAAGTTACTGTTCTATATTTAAGTTCTCTCTCTATAGTTTTATATCTAACTATAGGACCAGCTATAAGTTGAGCAAATAGCATAGCAAAAAGTGCAAAATCTATTATACTGTCTGAATGTTTTACATCTTTTCTATATACATCTACAATATATGATATAACTTGAAATGTATAAAATGATATCCCTATAGGTAATATTATATTTGTAGCATTTTCTTTTCCAAGTATAAAGCCTGAAAACAAGTTTAAATATTTATATACAAATAATAAAAGGACATTGAAAGTTACCGTAACTACTAATAATATATATCTTATCTTTTTATCTTCTACCTTATCAATAAAGATTGATAATATATAATTTATAAGTATAGATATAAGTAATATAGGTAGAAATTTTAAACTTCCATATGCATAAAATATTATTGAAAAAAAGAGTAAGCAAATATTATTGTATTTAATATTCTTTTTTAATCCTATAAGTAAATTACATATGAGAGTAAGTGGCAAAAATATAAATAAAAATATCGGTGAAGAAAAGACCATCTATATTTCCCCCATATGTTCTATCAAATAATCAAGTAATCCAAATGTTGCATTATATACATTTAATTCATGTATCTCAAATATATATACATCCGCTTCTTTACATACTTTCAATAAATTGTATTTATTATTTATTTCATCATATGAATCAAATGAAATCAAATCTTGATATCTATTCATAAACATAGATTTATTTTCTATATGAGTAACTTCTCCAAATGGACTTACAGTTATTTGTGGTATAAGAAGTGCTCCTAAAAAACTACCACCCTGAACTAAAAAATTTGTCTCACCTATATTATAATTTTCATATGTAACAACTGATTCATAAAACTTTTCATTTGGTTTTTCATATACATTTAAAACATCAAATAAATCTGAATCTGGATAAATAGCAATATCTGATGGACTTGCTTTTACTGACAATAAAGGAATCTTAATATCAAGTGTCTTTCTCAAATAATCATGAAAATCAATCCCTAATAAATTTCCTTTATATATACTCCAGTGGTGACCACTATTATAAAATAGTGGAACTTCCCCACCCAAAAATTTTTCTTTATGATTATCTATATAATCTATGCTATCAAAAAAATTAATATTATACTCTTTTAATTTAATTTTTAGTTTATCTACTGGTCTAATTTCTTTTTTCAATGTTTCTGCATTATACTCTACATTTTGAACTTTTTTATCTACATCTATAGATTTTTTATCATATAAATTAATTATATCATCTACAAATGGAAACTTACCTTCATAATATCTTGCCTTGCAAGGTGTCAGTATGATTGCCAATTTTTTATTATTCTTTATACAATATTCTTTAAAAGTATTAAATTTTCTTGCTAAACTATCTATTTCTTCATCTTCAACATTATATAGTCCGTGGAGATAATAATTTATAGTTTCAGTTGAAAGCAAAGTATCACCTATTTTTGTAATATTTACATTTGGCGACACATCAAATAAACTATAGAGTAATTGATTCTTGGTTTTAATTAAATTTTCTCTTCCTGGAAAATTTTGTAAAATATAATCATCTAAATTCTCAAAACTAAGTTCTACTTTCTCTTCACTCCCACTTAATTCACTTTTATAGTCTTTATTTATACTAAATAAATAAGTAAGATATGGAAATGCTATAACTAAAACAAAACTTAATATAAGTATTAGTTTTTCTATTTTATTGTTTTCTTTCATTTTATTATTTAATGGCACCTCGAAAAAATATTAGTTTTCACTTTTTTGAGTTTTGGTACAGAATAGAACCCCTAAAAGTTTTAAATTGCTACTGGTATATTTTTTATTTGCTCATTTTTTTGATAATCTTCAACAATTAAATCATCTTTTGTAAAATCATAAAAACTTTTTTTATCAGGATTTAATGTAACCTTTGGTGCTGGAAATTGTTGTCTCTTAAGCATTTCCTCAACTATAGGTATATGTCTATCATAGATATGAGCATCCGCAATCATATGCACAAGTTCACCGGGTATCATATCACACTCTCTTCCCAACATCATAAGAAGTAGTGCATACTGACATACATTCCAGTTATTTGCAACTAATACATCACTTGAACGCTGGTTCAAAATACCATTTAAAACTAATCTATCATTTTTATCTTTTGTAACATTAAAGGTCATAGAATAGGCACATGGATATAAATTCATTTCATGCAAATCTTGATGAGCATAAATATTTGTCATAATTCTTCTTGAATATGGATTGTTCTTTAAATCGTATATTACTCTATCTACTTGGTCAAACTCACCTTCTTTATATTTATGTTTAACTCTTAATTGATAACCATATGCTTTGCCAATAGTGTGGTCATCCCCTGCCCATTCATCCCAAATATGAGAACTTAAATCTCTTATGTCATTTGACTTTTTTTGCCAAATCCACAATATTTCATCAAAACAACTTTTAAGTCCAGTAGGTCTAAGAGTTATTGCAGGGAACTCTTCTCTTAAATCATATCTATTACAAACTCCAAATTTTTTTATTGTGTATGCAGGAGTACCATCTTCCCAGTGTGGTCTTACCTTCTCACCTTTAGTGTCAGTGCCATTGTCAATAATATCTCTACACATTTTTATAAAAATTACATCTGCTTTACTC
>CADCOW010000154.1 GCA_902803205.1 uncultured Eubacteriales bacterium
AGGAACTTGTGCACTTCATCAAAGAGAATTAGTAAATGCAATTAATCGCGCTAGACATGTTGGAATACTTCCATATGTTATAGAGTAAATTAAAACCCAGTATGCCGTAATACTGGGTTTTATATTGCAAGATAATATAAAAAATGTTATACTATAAGAAAAAAAAAGGAGAAATATTATGGCACAATTCGTAATTAAAAAAACAAAAACAGGTTTTACTTTTAATTTAAAAGCAAAAAATAAAGAGACAATTGCAACTTCTGAAACTTATAACACAAAAGATTCTTGTAAAAGAGGAATCAAATCAGTAATTAAAAATGCAAAAGCAAAAGTTGAGGATCAAACACAAAAAGAAGTAAAGAAAGTTCATGTTCCAAAATATGAAATCTATAAAGATAAAAAAGGTGAATTCCGTTTTAGATTAAAAGCAGGGAATGCACAAATAATAGCAATTGGTGAAGGTTATAAGTCATTAGCATCATGTAAGAATGCTATAATTTCAATAGGAAGTAATGCATCAAAAGCTGAAGTAGTTGATGAATAAATATGAAGATGCAATTAGTGGTAATGGCAGCAGGGATAGGTTCAAGATTTGGGGAAGGAATAAAACAACTAACACCTATTGGACCAAACAATGAAATAATAATGGATTATAGCATCAAGGCAGCTCTTGATGCAAATTATGATGAAGTTATTATTATTATTCGTAAAGATATTGAAAAAGAGTTTAAAGAAGTCATAGGTAATAGGTTAGAGAATAAAATTAATGTTAAATATGCCTATCAAGAATTAGAAATGTTACCGGGAAATTTTAAAGTACCAAATGATAGAAAAAGGCCATATGGAACAGCACATGCAATATATTGTGCAAAAGATATAATTGATTCTCCGTTCATAGTTATTAATGCTGATGATTATTATGGAGTAGAGGGCTTCGTAAAAGTTCATAAGTATTTGTCTTCTAATACAAAAAGTGATAAGTATAGTATGTGTATGGCTGGATATATAATAGGCAACACTCTTTCTGAAAATGGAACTGTTACTCGTGGTTTATGTAAAAAAAATGATGAAGGTTTTTTGACTGATGTTATAGAGACTTATGAAATAAGTAAAAAATCAGATGGACGAATAACAGGAGAAGACAACAATAAAAATGAAGTTATAATAAATGAAAATGATTTAGTATCTATGAATATGTTTGGGTTCCCTTATGAGTTTTTATCAGAACTTGAATCAAGATTTATAAGTTTCTTAAAAGTAAATAATGACAATATTAAGTCGGAATTTCTTTTACCACAAGTAGTAAATGATTTAATAAAAGAAGGTAAGGGTACAGTTAAAGTATTACCTGTAGCAGATAAATGGTATGGTATGACTTATGCAAGTGATAAAGAATATGTAAAAAAAGCATTGTCAAATATTAAAATTTAATGTTTAATAAATCAAGAAAAAAGAACAATAATATTAGTAAAAACGGAGAGCAAAATGCTCTCCGTAATTTTGATAAAAAAAATATTGAAGATGATTATATAGTTAAGAATTTAGGAATAAATAAAAGCCATAAAGATAAAAATCAAACTATATTTAAGAGTGACAAAATAAATATAAAACAAATTTCAATAGTTGCATTTATTTTTTTGATAATAATAACAATTATATTTTCTATTAGATTTATAAGATTTAATGTTGTTGAAATGTTATGGAAAACAAGTGTGACTAAGGGGTCGGATTCAATCAATAATAAAAGTGTAAGATATAGTGGTTTTAGAAATGGTCTTATGAGAATTTCTAATGATGGCATAACATATATTAATGATAGAGGTGTTGTAAAATACATTGTGTCTTATAATATGAAAGAACCAATATATGAATTTAATGATAATTATTTTGTTATAGCGGATAGAAATGGTTATGAATTTTATATTTTTGATAAGGATGGACTTACAGGAAGTAATTTTTTAAAAAATGCAATTCAAAAAATAAGTATATCAAATGATGGAATTGTATATATATTACAGACAGATGAAGAGAGTAGTTATATAAATGTATTCAGAAGTAATGGGAAAGAAATAGATATAAGTATTAAGTCAAGCCTTACAAATGATGGAATGCCTATTGACCTTAGTGTGTCAGATGATGGTACTGAATTATCTGTAGCATATACTTGTCTATCTAATAATAATATATATTCAAAAGCGACATATTATAATTTCGCAGATGCTGGAAAAAATGCAAATTCAAAAAGAATTGTTGGTGAATTTATAGATGAATTTAACGATAAATTACTTGCAAGAACACATTTTTTTGATAATAAATTTTCATGTCTTGTTTATGAAAGCGGAATATATTTTGTATCACTGGCAAATAAATCAAATCCTGTGGTAATTAACAATATAGAATTTGAATATAAAATTAAATCCATAGCTTATAATAAAGAGTATATTTCATTTGTATTCGATAATAATGAGTTAATGGTTATAAGCAAAGATGGTAGCATAGTTTCAAAAAGAAAAATTGACTTTGAGTATGAAAACTTTTATCTTAGTGATAATTATATTATTTTTATCTATGGAAATAGAGTAATTATTTATGATGCAAAAGGGAGAATGATTTTTGATAAAGAACTTGAAATGGAAGTTCAATATGCTTCAAAAAAAAGAAGTCTGTTTTTTACAGAGCTTCTGCTTGGTATAATAGATGGTGTTGAATGTATACGATTTTATTAGTTAAATGTTGCTACGGTGACTCCATCACCACCTTCATCAAAATCACCAAGTCTATATGATTTTATAACACTTGATTTTCTACAATAATCATGTACTGCTTTTTTAAGTGCTCCAGTTCCTCTGCCATGTATTATGCGGATAGTAGGGATGTGAGCAATATAAGCATCGTCTATATATTTGTCTAATTCAAATATAGCTTCATCTGTATTTTTTCCAATTAGATTAATTTCAGATTTTACATCATATGATTTTTCAAGTTTTATTTTAGAACTTCCATCTTTATTTGTTATTTTTTTAATCTTTGTACCATCAATCGTTATATTGTCATTTATTAATAGTTCTAAATCCCTAAGGTTTACTTGAGTTCTCATTATCCCTATTCGTACAAATAAATTATAATCTTTGTCTGGTAAAGTTTCGACAATGCCATTTGCATTTAATGACAAAATTTTAACTGTAGCACCAATTTTAATTTTTTTGGCTGAAAGCGGTTGTGATGGACCTTTGACTTTTTCAAATAATGATATAGCAGAATCATTTAAGCCTTTATTGAGTTTTGTTCTTTCTTTTATAGAAACAGAAAGATTATCTCCATTCTTTTTAATATTCTTTATGGTTTCATCAGCAAGGTTCTTAGCATCATACAGTATATTATGAGCTTTTTCTTTTGCCTGTCTTATTATTGAATCGGCTCTATCATTTAGACCTTTTTCCTGCCTTTTAACTTTATTCTTCAAGTTTTCAATTTCTTGCTTATAATTTTCAATTTCTACTCTTTCTTTTTCTATTGTAAGTTTACTTTCTTCAAGATTTGATATTACATCTTCAAATCGTATATCGTTTGTATCAATTAAATTTTTTGCTTTGTCAATTATTTTTTTATCAAGACCAAGTTTTTCAGAAATTGCAAAAGCATTGGATTTACCTGGTATGCCAATTAAAAGTTTATATGTTGGTTTCAAAGTTTCTATATTAAACTCAAAAGCTCCGTTTTTTACTCCTTCTTTAGTAAGAGCATATTTTTTTAATTCTGGATAATGTGTTGTAGCAATTACTTTTACATTTTTTTCATATAAGGCATCCAGTATTGAAATTGCAAGATTTGCTCCTTCAACTGGATCTGTTCCAGTGCATATTTCATCTAACAATACAAGCGAATTACTTGATAAGCCTTTATTTAATATATATACAATATTTGTCATATGAGATGAAAATGTAGATAAATTTTGTTCTATATTTTGTTCATCTCCAATGTCTGCAAAAATATTGTCAAAAATTGCAACTAATGAATTTTCACTTGCTGGAATAAATAAACCTGATAAAGCCATAAGTTCAATTATACCAACAGTTTTAAGTGAAACAGTTTTACCACCAGTATTAGGTCCAGTAATAATTAATGAGTTAAAATCAATTCCAAGATTAATATTGATAGGTACAATTATATTTTCTTTAATTAATGGATGTCTGGCATTAATAAGATTAATTTTACCATCTTTATTTAATATAGGTTTAGTTGAATTTGTGTTATATGCATATTTTGCTTTTGCAAATATAAAATCAAGTTTTATAATATTCGTATAGTTAGATTTAATTATGTCTATATATGGAGCAATTTTACTTGATAATTCAAAAAGTATTTTATTGATTTCTAATTGCTCAAGATGTTCAGTTTCAGCGACTTCATTGTTTAAATTTATTATTTCTTTTGGTTCAATAAATATTGTGAATTGACTTCCGGATATAGAATGTATAGCACCATCTACTTTATTTTTATACTCTGATTTGACTGGCAGGCAAATAGCACCATCTTTATTTGCAACAACTGGGTCTTGAAGGTATTTTGCATAAGTATTTAAAAGTTGATTGGTAGTTATATGTATTTTTTCTTTTAGAAGTGATTTTTTTTGTCTTATGGTATGAAGGTTAGTAGAGGCATCATCTGAAACTTCGGTATCTGAGACTACTATTTTTTTTATTTCTTTATTTAAGTTAAAAATAGGGTCAAGAGAATGTACATATATATCAAGATTTGTTTCAAGTTTTTTCTCATTAAAGAAGTCAACTAAACTTTTAGACAAATCAAGGCAGTGTGATATATTTACAAGTTCTGAAAGATTTAGAGATGCATTTTTTGACAATCTTACCATAGAGTTACTTATATCTGATATTGCATCAAAATTAGGCACAAAACCATTCCTAATATAAGACATGGCAGAATCAGTTTCAGATATTGCTTGGTATAAATCTTTATCACTATCTATTTTTTTTAAATTTAAGCATAAATCTTTAGTTTCATCGGAAATGGCATATTGTGATAGTGAGTCTAATATCTTATTAAATTCAAGAATTTCATAAATATTTTTCATATATTTATTATATCATATACTTATAAAAATGCTAATAAATATATTTTATGATATAAAGTAAAGTTTAATTTGCTTATAATTTTATTTAAATAAAGAATGTTGCATAAAATCTTATTTTTTAGTATAATTATAATGTTGTTAAAAGAAAGGAGTTATATGATTGGTAATATTAAAACTGATGTTAAAGTTGCTGATGATACAATACTTATGATTGCTGGGATTGCAGCAACAAGTGTTAAAGGTGTGTCAGCACTTGGAGAGGGTGTTACATTTAAAGCATTACCATTTATTGGTAGCAATAGTTTAAAAAAGGGTATAGTAATTGAGAAGGATGAGAATGGTGATAATATCAAAGCAAATATCACTATTGTCATAGATAATGGAGTAGATATCAAAAGCATATGTACTAATATCCAAGAAAAAGTTAAAGAATCAATTGAATCTATGCTTGATTTAAAAGTTAAACAAGTTTCTGTAAGGGTTGCTAAAGTCAATGACATTTAAAGAAATAAGAGATCATAAGTTTAAGATTCTATTTATGTATTACTCTGGGAATACTGATGTAAATCAGTTGTTGTTTAATTACTTTGAAAACTTACCATATGAAGAAGATGATGATGAGAATAATTATACTAAAGATATGTTAAAAACTTATAAAAATATTTCAAGAGTTGTTATTGAAAATAATAATGATAGGATAGAAAATGAAAGTGACAAGGCAGTAACTATAAAATTATCAGAAAATGATAATATAAATGACATAAAAAATAAGGTATTTGATATAATTTCAAAATCAGGAGAAATAGATAAATTAATTTCTGAAAACCTTGAGTCATGGGATATTAAAAGAGTAGGTAAGGCAGAGCTTACAATTATTAGGCTTGCAATATATGAGATGTATTATGATACATCAATAGATGTAAGAATAGCAATAAATGAAGCAATTGAATTATCAAAAGTTTATGGTGAAGATAAATCGCCAAAGTTTGTGAATGGAGTGCTTGCTACTATTAATAAAAAAAGAGTGCAATAATAATTAAGGACAGGATTTATGAAAGAAGCAGTTTCTGTATCACAACTTAATAAATACATTAAAGAAATGTTTGCTGATGATAATATACTTAAAAATGTAATTGTCAAAGGTGAAGTGTCAAATGCTAAAGAATCAAGAGGAAATTATTATTTTTCTCTTAAAGATGATTTTTCACAAATTCAATGTATTTTATTTTCAAGTTATAGCGGTCAAAATGTTGATGTAAATAGCCTTGTTGATGGTCGTGAAGTTATAGTATACGGAAAAGTATCGGTGTATGAAAAAGGTGGAAATTACTCCATATATGTAACTAAAATTGAAAACTACGGACTTGGTGAATTTTATGTCAAGTTAGAAGAATTAAAGAAAAAGTTATATGAAAAGGGAATGTTTGATCCCTTGTATAAAAAAGAAATACCAAAGTATTCAATGAATATTGGAGTTGTCACTGCTAAAAATGGGGCAGCTATAAGAGACATATATAAAACAATAAAAGATAAGAATCCATATGCTAATGTGGTTTTGTACCCATCGCTTGTACAAGGAGATAATGCATATAAAACAATAGTTGATGGGATTATGTGCCTTGATAATTTAGAACTTGATGTGATAATTATAGGTAGGGGTGGTGGCTCAATAGAAGATTTGTATTGCTTTAATGATGAAAGGGTAGCCTATGCAATATTTAATGCAAAAACACCAATTATTTCAGCGGTTGGCCATGAGATTAATGATTCAATATCAGATTTGGTGGCAGACGCAAGAGTAGCTACGCCTACAGCTGCTGGAGAGATGGCAACATTTTCATATGAAGATTTTGAAAGTGATTTAGATAATTATAAATTAACACTTGATAATTTAATAAACGATAAATTGAGTTTAATAAAAGATAAACTGGATAGATTAAATAAAGAAATTCAGCTATTAGCACCAAATTTAAAAATATTAAGATATAAAGATAGACTGATACATAGTAAAGAAAAATTACAAATAATTATAAATAACAAAGTGAATGATTATAAAAGTAGTTTAAATAGATATATTGAAATGTTTAAAGCACGAGATATCATTGATAAGTTGAGTAAGGGTTTAGCCTATACAACAAATGAAAGTGGAAAACTTATAAGAAGTGTAAAAGATATAAGAAAAGATGAAATAATTATATCAAGACTTAGAGATGGAATTATTAATTCAAAAGTTATAAGTGTTAAAAAAGAAATAATAAAAGCATAAAGAGGAAGATTGGTATGAAAAAAGAAATAAATAAAAAAGAGTTTAATATTGAAGATTCATTTAAGTTTCTTGATAAAATAATAGTTCAAATGGATGACGAAAAATGCTCAATAGAAAAGAGTTTAGAGTTATATGAAAAGGGTATAAAATTAATCAGTGACATATCAAGTAGAATAGAAAAAATTGATAAAGAGTTAAAGGTGCTAAATAAATAATGGATGGTAAAGTAATTGACTTTAAAAAATCAAAAGAAAAGTTACTAAATAAAAAATTTCCAAATATAAGTTCTATTTCTAATAATGCCAAAGGAAAAAATTATTATGAGACTACAAAGACCTTACAGGACTTTCAAAATATATTTCTTTCTTATGGCAATTATTTAATGAATAAAGAACATAATAAAGAAATCAAGTTAGATGAAGTTTTAGTATATTTCAATAGATATTTTGATGAGATTTACAAAGAGTTTACAAAGTTTGATGATTCAAAGGTAACTACATTTAAAGAAGCAATGGACTATGCTATGATTTCAAGCGGAAAAAGACTTAGACCATTTCTTATGTTTGCAACATATAATTTTCTTTTGGGTAAAAATATTCTATTATTGTCTCCATTTATGGTTGCGATGGAGATGATACATACTTTTTCACTTGTTCATGATGATTTACCTTGTATGGATAATGATGAGTTAAGAAGGGGTAAGCCAACTGTATGGAAGAAATATGGTGAAGCAATGGCAGTCTTAGTTGGTGATGCATTATTTATGCAGGCAATAAGTATTTTGAATGAGACTATTTATAATTTAGGATACACAGAAATTGGTAGTTATGTTATAACAGCCTCAAATATTATGACAAGACTTGCTGGTATAGATGGTATGATAACTGGACAAGTATTTGATGTTATGAATACAGGAAATAATGCTCTTTCAATTAGAGATATAAATTATATGTATGAAAAGAAAACAACAGCATTAATTGTTGCAAGTATGTTGGTAGGTGCCAGCCTTTCAGTAATTCATAGCAAAAATTTTCCTTTGATTGATGAGCTTGGTCAGTGCTTGGGAGAATCTTATCAAATTAAAGATGATTTACTTGAGATAGAAAGTAATACAGAAACAATAGGAAAGTCTATAGATTCTGACAAAAAAAATGGAAAAATAACTTTTGTAAGTATTGTAGGTGTAGATGAATCTAAGAAAAGATTAGAGCAACTTGAAAAAAGGTCTTATATGATAATAGATAAATTAACAAATCAAAATAATTATAGAGAAGCAATGGTATATAAAGAAATATTCAAGTATATTTTTAAAAGAGAAAAATAATGTCTAAAGAATATAAAATATTAAATAGTATCAATAATGTAAATGATATAAAAAAATTATCCCAAGATGAATTAAATATTTTATCTGTAGAAGTAAGAGATTTCATAATAGAATCTACAAGTAAAACTGGAGGACATCTGGCATCAAGTCTTGGAGTAGTTGAATTGACAATAGCACTTATTCTTACATATGATTTCCCACATGATAAAGTAATATGGGATGTAGGTCATCAATCATACGCATATAAGGTTTTAACTGATAGAAGAGAAGCTTTTGTAGATTTGAGAAGTTATGGTGGAATTAGTGGCTTCCCAAAAAGAAATGAAAGCCCATATGATTCTTTTGATACTGGTCATAGTTCAACTTCAATATCAGCTGGGCTTGGTATGTGTGTGGCAAGAGATTTAAATAAAGAAAATTATAAAATAGTTACTGTTATAGGAGATGGTGCATTAACAGGGGGGATGGCATTTGAAGCACTTAATAATTTAAGTAAACTAAATAGCAATTATATTATAGTGTTAAATGACAATGAAATGTCCATATCAAAAAGTGAAGGTGGATTAAGTAAAGCTCTTCTTGGAGTGAGGTCTTCAAAAAGATATAGCATTTTGAAGAATAGACTAAAAAATAAATTAGAGAAAAATAAAATAGGGCTTTTTTTTAAAAGAATTTTAATTACATTAGTTAATATTATAAAACAAATTTCTGGATCTTATGGTATGTTGTTTGAGAACCTTGATATTAACTATGTTGGTCCTATTGATGGTCATAATATTGATGAACTTGTAAGCGCCATTAAAAAAACTCAAAAACTTAATGAACCAGTCATAATACATATTAAAACAGTTAAAGGTAAAGGATATGCTCCTGCTGAAAATAATCCAACAAAGTTTCATGGAATTGAACCATTTGATATAAGTACTGGTGAAATTATAAATAAAAGTAATGATTTAACATATACAAAAGTATTTTCTAATAAACTACTTTCACTTGCAAAAAATGATGAAAGAATAGTAGCAATAACTGCAGCTATGGCAGATGGAACAGGTCTTAAAGAATTTTCAATGAATTTTAAAGATAGATTTTTTGATGTAGGAATATGTGAACAGCATGCTGTTACATTTGCAGCTGGAATAGCAGTATCAGGTATTATACCAATAGTTTGTATATATTCATCATTTTTACAAAGAGCCTTTGACCAAATAATTCATGATGTATGTTTACAAAATCAACATGTTGTATTTGCTATTGATAGAGCAGGTCTTGTGGGGGCTGATGGTGAAACACATCAAGGTATTTTTGATATAGCGTATCTAAGATTAATACCCAATCTAACTATTATTGCACCAAAAAATGTTAAAGAATTAGAAAGTATGCTTGAATATGCTATTTATGGTATATCTGGTCCAGTCGCAATTAGGTATCCAAGAGGAATAGCTTATAATGAATTAAATGATAAAGATGAAAAAATAATACTTGGAAAATCTGAACTTATATTTGATGGTAGTGAAATTGCAATAGTTGCACTTGGCTCTATGGTGTCAACTGCAGTCCATTTAAGAGATAGATTAAAGGAAAAAGGAATTAGTCCTATTGTAGTTAATGCAAGATTTGCTAAACCGATTGACTATGAAATGATAGATAGAATTTGTAATAGTAACATAAAAAAATTGGTAGTCATGGAAGAAGGTGTTAAAAACGGTGGTATAGGAACAGATATTGAATCATATGTACATGATAAGAGATATAATGTAGAAGTAATGCTAATAACATTGCCAGATGCATATGTAGAGCATGGAAATGTAAGTAAATTGAGAGAAGCATTATCAATTGATAGTTTAAGTATTTTTAAAAAGATTTGTGATGAATAGTAAAGTTAAAAAAATTAGATTAGATATATATCTTTTGACAAATAATTTTTTTGAAACAAGAGAAAAAGCAAGAATTGCTATTATGGAAGGGAAAGTATTTGTTAATAATCAGAAAGAAGATAAACCAGGTACTATGATAAAAGATGATGCTGTAGTTGAGTTTCGTGGAGAAAAATTAAAATATGTTAGTAGAGGTGGCTATAAACTTGAAAAAGCAGTTGATGTGTTTAATATATTTTTGAAAGATAAGATATGTGTTGATATTGGTGCTTCAACTGGTGGATTTACTGATGTGATGTTACAAAATGGTGCAAAGAAAGTTTATGCGATTGATTGTGGAACAAACCAACTTGATTATAAACTAAGAATTGATGATAGAGTAGTATCAATGGAGAATACAAATGCCAGATATTTGACAAAAAATGATTTGAACAATGAAATTATAGATTTTGTATCGGTAGATGTAAGTTTTATATCATTAAAAAAAATTATTCCTATAATAAAAGATATATTGAATGAAGATGGAAAAGCAGTTTTATTAATTAAACCTCAATTTGAAGCAGGAAAAGAGTTGGTATCAAAGGGTGGGGTTGTAAAAGATAAAAATATACATATTGCTATTATAAATGATATAATAAATTATTGTATAAGTTTTAAATTCAAAATAATAGGTATAGATTATTCACCTATAAAAGGTCCAGCAGGGAATATTGAGTATTTATTATATGTGGCGAATGTAAATGAAATGACAAAAGAATTATGTGATATGCAGGAGTTACATATAAATGAAATGGTAGAGAATGCACAAAAGATGTTATAAAAAGGAATATATGAATGCATTGATAGTAAAAAAAGTTAATATAACTAAGAAAAAAGATAAAATAAGTTATTTATTAGAATCACTTAATAAGTATAAAGCATCATATACTGTCATTGACTATAATGAAGTTGAAGATTTTTATAAAAAAATTCACAGTAAAAATTATAAAAATGATTATAATATTTTGATATCTTTTGGAGGAGATGGAACTATATTAAAATCAGCAAGAATTGCAAGAAAACTAAAAATACCTATACTTGGAATAAATGCTGGAACTATTGGATTTCTTACTGCTGTAAATAATTTAGAAAATATTGATAATGCAATAAAAAGAATAGTTGATAAAGATTATAATTATATTGATAGAAGTATGCTTGATGTCAAAGTTTATAGAGATGGTAAAATAATTTTTAACTCGTATGCTGTAAATGAAGCAACAATAACAACTATCAACATATCAAAAATTTCCAAATATAAATTATTTTTAGGAAAAGAAAATAATATTTTGACAGAGTTGTCAGCAGATGGGGTTATAATATCAACTCCGACAGGATCTACAGCTCATTCATTTTCAGCGGGTGGTCCAATAGTATTATATGATGTAAATTGTTTTATAATTACACCTATTTGTCCATTCACACTTAATCAAAGAAGTTATGTTGTAAACTCAAAAAAATCTGTAAATGTTGAAGTGCTTAGTAATAGACAATTTGTTGATGTAGATGGAAGAATAAATTTTGATTTAGTATTAGGGGACAAAGTAGTTATAACAGAACTTAAAAATAAAGTTAAATATATAGCATTTGAGAATAATACATTCTTTGAAAATATTAGAAATAAAATTAAGGCATTATAGAGGTGTAAAATGAAAAAAGGCAGACATGAAGCAATAATAGAATTGATAAGAAACAATGATATTGAAAATCAAAGTGAACTTGCATATAGATTGCAAGAAAAAGGTTATGAAGTTACGCAAGCTACAGTATCAAGAGATATACAAAAATTAAATTTAATAAAAGTTAAAAGCAATGGTAAATTTAAATATGCAGTTGTTGAAAATGTTGGTGACTTTGAAGAAAAATATATTAAGATTATTATAGAAACTGTTAAATCACTTGATATTGCAAAAAATTTATTGATTGTTAAAACTCAATCTGGTATGGCTATGGCTACTGCGGCCGCACTGGATGGACTTGTTTTTGATGAAATAGTTGGCTCACTTGCTGGTGATGATGCTATATTTATTGCAACAAAAAGTGATGATAGTGCTATGCTTCTTAAAAATAAATTAGAAGTATTAATGAGAAAGGAAATCTAATGTTAGATAGTTTGGCTGTAAAAAATTTTGCACTAATTAAAGATGCACATATTGATTTTAAAAACAATTTAAATATACTTACTGGTGAGACTGGTAGTGGTAAATCCATTTTAATAGGCTCTATCAATCTTGCTCTTGGTATGAGAGCAAGTAAAGATGTGATGAGAGATGAAAATGAAGATACAGTTGTTTCTATTGTTTTTAGTATAAAAGATAAAAATCTTATAGATACTTTAAAGAATGAAGATATACCTATAGATGATGAAGGAAAAATTATAATATATAGAAAAATTACTAAAGATAAAAATATTTCTAAAATCAATGATGAACCAAGTACACTTAATAAAATAAAATATCTAACTGAAAAACTTATAGATATTTATGGACAACATGATGGAGAAAGTCTTAGAAAAAATGCTAAACATATACAGTTTTTAGATGAGTATATTGGTGAAAAAGCTGTTGAAAAAAAACAAGTAATAAATGATACATACTCAAAATTAAAAGAAGCAGAAAATAAATTGCTCAGTTTCAATTTGGATGAAAGAATGAGAAATAGAGAGATAGATATATTAAAGTATGAAATTGATGAAATAGAAAAAGCTGATATAAAAAATGGTGAAGAAGAGGATTTGGCAGATAGATTTAAACTTATTTCAAATTCAAAAAATATCATAGAGTCATTAACTGAAGCATTAAATTATTTGCAAGAAGCAAATATATCAAAAGCAAGTAAAAATTTAAAAGATGCTGTAAAATATGATGATTCGCTTGATGAATTACATAAAAGTCTTATAGATTGCGATTCTATAGTTAGCGATTGTATAAAAGAACTTGATAAAAAAATTGATGATTATGATATTGATGAAAAAGAGTTTTCATATATGGAAGGTAGGCTTGAATTAATAAGATCTATTCTTGCAAAATACAATAATTCTTTTGATGAGATGACTAAAGAATATGAAAATAAGAAAAGACGCCTAATAGAACTTAGCGACTATGATGAAGAAAAAAATAAAGCTTCTGACAATGTAAAAAAAGTTAAAGCTAAACTTATAAAAGAATGTGAAGAACTTAGCAGTATTCGTAAAGAATATGCAAAAACTTTTACTGAAAAAATTATCCATGAATTAAAAGATTTAGGTTTTTTAGATGTAAAGTTTGAGATAAAAGTTGAAAAAAAGAGCGAAATAGGAAGAGATGGATATGATGACATTACATTTATGATTTCACTTAATACAGGTGAAAAGATGAGAGCATTAAATGAAGTTGCTTCTGGTGGAGAACTTTCAAGGATTATGTTGTCAATAAAAACTGTCTTGTCAGAGAATTATGGGACAGAGACATTGATTTTTGATGAAATTGATGCTGGTATAAGTGGAATTACTGCTTCTAAGGTTGCCAGCAAATTAAATAGAATTGCTAAAAACCACCAAGTAATACTTATTACACATTTACCACAAATTGCCGCAATGGCTGATGATCATTTTGTAATAAGTAAAGGTGTAGATAGTAATAGAACAATAACTACTATTGAAGAATTAGATGATGAAGGTATGATAAAAGAAATAGGTAGACTTATAAGTTCAAGTGGAGAACTTACTGAAAATGTAATTGCAAATGCAAAAGAATTAAAAGAAATGTCAAAAAAAGAAAAGGTGTAATATGAAATTTTTGAATGAATTATTATTAAATCGTTCTCTTATTATTGCAGCAACTGCTTGGCTTACTGCAGGGGTACTTAAAGTATTGGTAGAATTATTGGTTAATAAAAGGTTTAATATATCTCGAGTTTTTGGAGCTGGTGGGATGCCATCATCACATACAGCTACAGTAGTTTCACTTTCAATTTCACTTGGATATTATGAAGGGTTAAAAAGTGCTTCTTTCGCACTTGCAGTTATATTTACAATCATAGTTATACATGATGCAGTTGGTGTGAGGCTTGAAACTGGAAAACAAGCAAAAGTTTTAAATAAAATGTTATTTGAGTCAAAAGCATTTAGTGAATTGGACTTTGAAACAGCACTCAAAGAATATGTTGGGCATACTCCTTTTCAAGCACTAATAGGAGCTATTGTGGGAGCGGCTGTTGCAGTAGTTATGATTATTTTATATATGTAGGAATATATTTATAATTATGAAAAAAAAGTTTATTATTTTGTTGAATTTATTATTAACTTTTACAATTATATCATGTAAGGGTATAGAGTTTGAAAATCAAAAAATTGCCAAAGCTGAGGAGTTTTCAAGAGGTGAGGCAATGATTTTTGTTGCAGAAGAAAAAAATAAATATGAGAATAGATTTGGTCAAAGTATATGGGATTTAAAAAGTGGAGATGGCAATTTATATTTTAGAGATTATGTTGTATCTATAACTAAAAGTTTTATAGAAACTTTGATGACTTTAAAATTGACAGCTGTTGACTTGAATATAATATTAAGCACTGCTGATGAAGAAAAACTGAGGCTTGCCAGTACAGAGTATTTTCAAACTTTAACTAAAAAAGATTTGGAGTTTATAAATTGCGAAGAGTTGGATGTATATAATGCATTTAAAGATTATCATACTGCAAGACTTGTTATAGATAATTTGTCAAAAAATGCAAGTACTGAATTAAGTGTTTCAGAGGCAAAGGTTATAAAAGTTCAATATATTGTTTTTGAAAAAGAAGAAACTGCTCAAAAACTGATTGAACAATTAAAAGCAAAGGGAGCAAATTTTGCATACTATGCTAAGACAAGAAGTTTAGACACTGAGATTGAAATGATAATAAAGAGAGGAGATGAACTCTCTACAAGATTCCCTGAACTTTTTTATATGAGTAAAGGACAAACAAGTAAAGTTTTACAATTTAAAAATAAATATTATATTTTCAAATGTGTGGATGATTATTTAGAAGAAGAGACTGAAGAAAGAAGAATAGAATTATTGAAAGTTATGAAAAACAATGAGTTTGAAGAGAACTATAAAAAATATGATGAGCAATATAATATTAAATCAAATTCAACTTATTGGAAGAATATAAATTTAAAAGATGGACTTGAATGTAATGCTGAAAATTTTGAATTAATATATTATAAATATTTCCCAAAAAATATAAAATGAGAAATGATAATTTAAAATTTAATGATATATTTTGGAATACACTTGGAACTATTACATACTCTATGGTGTCTTTACTTATTTCAGTGGTTATTATTAAAATGTGCGGTAGTATAGAAGGAGGAATTTTTAGTTTTGGTTTTTCTACTTTAGCACATCTTGTGTTTATTATATCATTTTTTGGCATAAGACCTATGCATATTGTAGATATCAAATATAGATTTTCCTTTAATGATTATAAAAATTTTGGAATTAAAACTTTTTTCGTAAGTATAATATTGGGATCAATATATATATTGTATATGCTTAATATTGGTGTCTATAATAATACAAAGACTTTACTGTTATTTATTCTAATTATACATGGTGCTTTAGATGGATTTGCTGATTATTTTGAATGTGAATTTCAAAGAGTAAATAAATTGTATATGAGTGGTCAAAGTATTTTTTTTAGGATTCTTGGGTACACGATAACTTTGATAACAATGCTACTCATAACTAATAATTTATTATTTTCAGAAATTTGTGCTATAGTTGTAGAGATAGTTTTCTTCTATTTTTTTAATATAATTAGAGGAAAAAAAGTATTTAAGAATGCAAAGCAAGATGAAAAAATATCTAAAGGTAAGATTCTATTTATTGATGCGCTTCCGTTGTTTCTTATAACATTCTTAGATATGCTCATTTTTTCATCAGCAAAAATGTCTATTGATGCGAATTTAGGGGATGTATATAGTGGCTTTTTTAGTATGGTGTTTATGCCTACAAATGGTATTTATCTTGTTATGACACTTATTATGAAGCCATTACTTACTCCTTTATCAAATGCATATTATAATGATAAAAAAGAATATCAAAATATATTATTTCATACAATTTTAATTTCAATTTTCATATCAATATTTTTTATGTTAATAGCTGTATTTTTGGGGAGAATATATTTGAACTTAGTAAATATAGTTACTGGTAATGTGTATGAGTGGACAAAAGATATAATTATATATAAAGGATTGCCTCTTGATTATATTATATTTTTAATTGTTATGTGCGGCGGAATATTTTATACGATTAGCACTCCTGTTTATTATACGATTATATTAGAAAACAAACAGAGCTATTTAGTTATTTCATATATAATTGTTGCAATAATTTCAATTTACTTATCAAGGGTATTTACTATAAATGAAGGAATAATTGGAGCAGCTATATCTTTTTTAATTAGTATGTTTTTATTATTCGCAGGCATAGTAATAGTTAAGGTAATAACAAATTATGTGCGATAAGATAAAAAAGTATAGTGTAATTATATTAACTCATTTGCCACATGATGAGTTAATAGTTTCTATAAAAAAATTATTAGCCCAAAGTATTAAGCCAGAAAAAATTATTATTTATAATACAAATTTAATTAAGTTTTTTAAACATATAAAGAATAGATTGGAATTTGAAAAATTATTATATGATAATAAAAAGTGTATTGAATTGATACATATAGATGAGTTGGACTTTGATCATGGTAAGACAAGAAATGATGCTATGAGATTAGTTAATACAGATTATGCATTATTTTTAACAGATGATGCAATACCATATGATAATTATTTAAGTGAAAATTTATTAAACGCATTTAAAAAATATGATGATACTTTAGTTGCAGTAGCATATGCAAGGCAAATAGCAAAAGATAGTGCTACATTAAAAGAAAAATATACACGAGAATATAATTATCCTGATTATGATATTATAAAGGATAAAAGTAATGAAGTAAAACTTGGAATTAAGAATTACTTTTGTTCTAATGTTTGCGCAATGTATGATAGAAATATTTTTAATAAACTTTTAGGATTTGAAGAAAATATAATTTTAAATGAAGATACATTTTATGCGTATAAAGCAATAAATGAAGGATACAAAATAGTTTATTCTTCTAAAGCATTAGTTTCTCATTCGCATAATTATTCATATAAAGACCAGTTTAGTAGAAATTTTGATATAGGTGTTTCACAGGCAGAAAAGTATGATATATTTAAAAATATTCCTTCGTATAATGAAGGTATAAAACTAATTAAATATGTTTGTATAAAGTTGATAAAAGGATTACATTTTTTATTAGTTTTTGATTTCTTAATTGAGTGTTTTTATAGATTTTTAGGATTTAAAAAAGGAATGAATTTTAGGTCATTAAAAAGAGAGGAATGCATAAAATATGCATCAAATAAAAATTATTTTTTAAAAAAGGGACTAAAGTAATAAATGAATAAATTTGTTAAAAATAGTAAAATTGTTTTAAATCTTGCAGTATCAGATTTCAGGAAAAGATTTGTAGGATCATATTTTGGTATTATCTGGATGTTTGTTCAACCACTTGCTACAGTACTCGTTTATACTCTTATATTCCAAGTTGGCTTTAAGTCAGTGCCACCTGTACCAGGTGTATCATATGTTATTTGGTTGATACCAGGAATTATACCTTGGTTTTACTTTCAAGATTCAATTATACAAGGAACACAAGTTTTATATGAATATAATTATCTTGTAAAGAAAATTGTGTTCAACACAGAATTGTTGCCTATAGTAAAATTAGTTTCAGTGTTTTTAAGCAATATATGTTTTGTGGTTATAATGTTTATAGTTTTTATAATAGCAAGAATACCTATAACCATTAAATCATTTTTAGTAATATATTTTTCATTTTCATTATCAATACTATCTCTTGGTATTATATATATAACAAGTTCAGTAAATGTATTCTTTAAAGATATGGGGCAAATAGTTTCTATACTTATGCAATTTGGTATGTGGATGGCTCCTATAATGTATGATGAAAGTTTATTTATAAATAGAGCACCTATTCTTGTCAAACTCATAAAATTTAATCCAATATATTATGTTGTTAAAGGGTATAGATATTGTATGATAAATGATACTTTTAATGATTTGCTAAAAATAAGTATTTATTATTGGGTAATTACAATACTTATATTTTATTTAGGATATAGGGTATTTAATAAATTAAAAATTCATTTTTCGGATGTGTTATAAATTATGATGAGACTTATATTAATAATTTTATTAATTCCAATAATAGTTATATATACTTTTATTGATTTCATAGTTACTTTTTTTATTGAAAAAGTTTTTAAAATTAATTTGTTGAATTATAGGACAAATTTTGTTAAATTAGTTTTCAAGATTGTTCTTTGTTTGTCTGGTGTGAAAGCAAATATAAAAGGCAAAGAGAATATTGAAGCATTATCAAATGAAAAATCATATTTTATCATTTCTAATCATAGAGGATTTTGTGATGTTGTAAGAGGCTATTTGTTGTTTGATAAACCTACTGGAATTGTTGCAAAAAAAGAATTAGCAAAGATTCCAGTACTTTCATATTGGATGAAAAAAATAAACTGTGTATTCCTTGATAGAAATGATTTAAGAGATGGAGTTAAAATGATTGTTACTTGTATAAATAATATTAGCGCTGGAATATCAATGTGGATATTCCCAGAAGGGACAAGATGTAAAAGTAAAAATCCACAAGATTTATTGGAATTTAAGTCAGGTTCATTTAAAATAGCAGAGAAAACTAATTGCTACATTTTGCCTATTGCTTTTAAAAACACCGAATATGTTTTTGAAAATCAAAGTCCATTTATAAAAGCATCAAATATTTATATAAATATTGGTAAAGCATATAAAATAAGTGATTTAAATGAAGATGATAAGAAAGATATAGGAAGATATAATCAAAAAATAGTTAAAGAATTAATTATGGAGGTTTAAAATGGCGGAAGCAAGTGAAAAGAAGAGTATTCTTGTTGTAGATGATGAAAAAGAAATAGCAGAGTTGATAGAGATTCATTTGATGAGTCAAGATTATAATGTAAAAAAGGCAAAAAATGGCTTGGAAGCATTAAAGTGTTTGGAAGAGAATCATTATGACCTTGTTTTGCTCGATGTTATGATGCCAAAGTTGGATGGCAAAGAAACTTTAAAGAGAATCAGAGAAAAATATAATGTCCCAGTTATTATGGTTACAGCAAAAACCAGTGAAAAAGATAAGGTGGAAGGTCTAACTCTTGGTGCTGATGATTATGTGACAAAACCAATTAAGCCACTTGAATTAATTGCGAGGGTAAAAGCTCATTTAAGAAGATATACTGTTTTAAATCCAAATAAAGTGTCAGAGGATGAACCAGATGATATAACTATAAGAAATTTATATATTAATAAGGTTACTCATGAAGTAAAAGTAGATGATGAGCAAATTAAATTAACAAAAATTGAATTTGATATATTGTTTTTACTTGCAAAAAATTCAAATAAGGTCTTTTCTACTGAAGAAATATTTGAAAATGTATGGAAAGAAAAGAATTTTGATGCTACAAATAATGTAATGGTGCATATTCGTAGGCTTAGAAACAAGCTTAAGGAAGAAACAAGAGAAGAGAAGATTATAACTACAGTTTGGGGAGTAGGATATAAAATTGAGAAATAGACTCTTCAAAAATTATTATAGTCGTTTTATACTAAATGTTGTATTTGCAAGTGTTATTTTATTAGCATTTACTTCCTTTTTAGTTTATAATACTATAATCTTAGAGGACAATAAAGAAAATATTAATTTATATTCAATTATTTTGTTTATGTCTTTTGGTGTAGTGATTTTTGCAATTACCTTTATTTTCCTTGAGAGAAAAAGAAATCATTATTTAAATGAGATATATCTTGGCATTGAAAAAATGTCAAAAGGAGATCTTACAAGTAAAATTGAAGCAAAAGGTGATGATGAATTATCTATTATGGCTTTAAATATAAATGAATTGCAAGATACTATAAATAAATTAATTATAAGTGAAAAAGAGAGTGAAAAAACAAAAAATGAACTTATAACTAATATCGCTCATGATTTAAGAACACCATTAACTTCTATTATTGGATTTCTTGATATATTAGTTAATAATAATAATTTGGATGAGAATAAAAAGAAAGATTATCTTGCTATAGCATTTGAAAAATCTAAAAAATTGGAAGTATTGATTGAAGATTTATTTTCATTTACAAAGATGAATTATGGCGATGAATTGGTACTTAAAAAAGAAAAAATAGATATTATTGAGCTTTTGAATCAATTATTATCTGAACTTTATCCATTATTTGAAACCAATAGTCTTGAATATAATTTACAAACAAATGTTAATTCGCTCATAATGAATGTCGATCCAAAACTTATAGTTAGGCTGTTTGAGAACTTAATTAACAATGCTATTAAATATGGAAAAGATGGCAAGAATATTGTAGTTAGAGTTAAATATTATAAAGAATTATCAAAAGTTGATATTAGTGTTATAAATTTTGGAAAATTAATTCCAGATTCTGCTATAAAGAAAATCTTTGATAAATTTTATCGAGTTGATGATTCAAGAGCAAGCGAGACAGGAGGAACTGGGCTTGGGCTTGCAATAGCAAAGAGCATAGTAGATTTACATGGTGGTACTATTTCTGTAAAATCTGATACAGATGGTACAGTATTTAGAGTTTCATTTAATGTTGAGAATTAATGAAAATAATAAATTTGAAAAATAAAATACTATTAGTATTATTAATTACAATGTTTACAACATTGTTGATGTTTTGTTTTAATTCATATGCAGAGAATATTAACTTGACATACAATTATGGAATAAAAAATACTGCTAAAGATGTCAATGATTTACCATTTAATATTAATATTGAAAATAAGGATTCACAAATATTCAATGGTTATGTCGCAATAAATGTATTTGAAAATAATAATTCAATATATACTTATAAGATTGATGTCACAATACCTGAAAAATCAATATCATCATATAGCAGGAATATTTCAGTATCTAATTTAACAAATACTATAGTAATTAATTTATATAATAAAAGAGAAGATTTGATAGTAAGTGAGAGAACGAATATTGACTTGACATATTTTAATGATAAGCTTTTGATAGGAGCTATAACTAACGATTTTAACTCATTGACATATATGGACAATATAAATATTGAAAACTATAATATGCAAACTAAACTTATAGAAGTAAAAATTGATGATATAATAATTAATAATAAAATCTTAAATGTTTTAGATATGTTAATTATTGCTGGATTAAAAAAAGAAGAAGATATAAATTCTATAAGTAATGCATTATATTCATTTTCATCAAATAATAAACCAATAGTTATATGTTTGGATGGAAATATAAATAGCAATTCAATACCTAATTTTATTTCAAATTACATTTATGACAGTAATACAAGAACTAATATAATTAGTGATTTAAAAAAGGTGTATGATGATAGTGGAAATGTTTTGGCATATCAAATAAGTGATAATTCTTTAAATGTTATCCTGACAAATTTAAATTTAAATACACTTTCAAAGCAAAATAATGCAAGTAATATTTTTTTAAAATTACTTGAAAAAAGTTTAGATTCAAATTATTTTATCAAACTAAGTAATAATTATTTTACAACAATTAAAAATGATTATTATAATATAAGTAATTTATTGAATATGATTGATAGGTATAAACTGCCTGATATTTTTGTCTTGACAATTTTATTATTGTTCTATGTTTTTTTCTTAACAATTATTATATATGTATTTCTTAGAAATATTAATAAATTAAATAAATATGGAACTTATGCTTTTATTTTTTCTATAATATTTACTATTATAATGTTTAATATTGGTCTTCCAATGATGAAAAAAAATACTTTTTTGACTTATTTAAGTATAGTAAATATTAAAGATTCAAATGCAAAAGAGATGGCATTTCTTAACTTTAGAAAAAGTGAAAGTGGTGATTATAGTTTTGACACTAATAAAGACAATTCAATTAATCCTATACTTAGAACAAATAAAGAACCAATTGTAAGTTTTAATTTTATCAAACAAAATGAAGTTATGAATACAACATTTATTGAAGAAGGAGATAAGACTAATGTATCTATAGAGCATGCAAAAGATTTTAATTCAAATATTTTTATGTATAAAAATGATAATTACTTAAATGATATATATAATATTGATGTTTCATTTAGGAGATATAATGGAGATACTACTGGGCGCATCACCAATAATATGAATATAAATTTAAAAAATGCAAGTTTGCTTCTTTATGGTAAACTACTAAAGATTGGGGATATTGAATCTAATCATAGTATATCATTATCAAGAGCAAGTGCCATTGGTGCATCAGTTAGTAATAATGCAATGCTTGCAGATATTATATCTGATGATAACGACAGAAATATAGTTAAGTATTATTTAGATGAAAATTTAATGGGATATTATGATTATGGATTATTATTTGGGTTTATAGATGATAATTTATCTATAGATATAAACTCTTCAGATGTTGGAGAAGTGTATGGTAAAACCTTAATTGTTACAAAAGTTGACAATAATTATGTTGACTTAACAGATAGCACTAAAGATTATTGTTCGATGGAAAATAAAGTTAATACTATAGAAGGTAATTATGATTGTATGAGTAATACAACCGATGGTAATTCAACTGTAATAAATGAATATTCTTTTGATCCAAATTTAAATATATCAAAAATTTATATAGAAACTATGAATAGTTATGATTTTGGTCAGCTTGAATATGATGTTCCTTTTTACGGCAATATTGAAATTTTTAACTTTCATAATAATTATTATGAAACTTATTCAGAGGATATTATCAATTCAAATGGCATTGAGAATTATATAAAACAAAATAAAATAATTATGAAATTTACACCAACCTTAAAAGACCCTCTTTATAGAAAGTTGAGCCTACCTATTTTAAGAGCTATTGCAACAAAATAATATGATAAGTATAAAAGATTTAAAACTTAATAAAAATGGTATAGATATTTTAAATAATATCACTTTTAATATTGAAGAAAATTCTATAGCTTGTATACTTGGAAATAAAAATTCAGGCAAAAGTGCAATTCTAAAATCAATTTCAGGTATTTATCAGAATTATTATGGAGAAATTTTAATTGACAATGAGAATATTAAATATATAAAAGATATTGTAGTTGATATGTTACATCAAAATAGAGAATATGACTCTGAAATTACTGTCAATGACTATTTAAAGTTTTATGGTTCAATATATAATAAATCCGATAAGAACATACTTCAAAAGCAAATTGATGAGTATATGATTAAGTTTTCACTTATTTCATACAAATATACAAATATTAATATGTTAGATGATTATGATTATAAATTTGTTGAGTTGATTAGGATACTTATAAATGATTCTAAGATTATATTATTTGATAATTTATTTTCATTAAACGATGAAGAATTTAATGAGAAATTAATAGAATTTATTAAAACTTTAATTGGTAAAAAAACACTGGTATTTACTTCAAGAAGTTTAAATTATATAGAAGAAATTGCAACACATATAGGGATTATAGATAATGGTAATTTAGTAATATTTGGCGACAAAGAATCTATATATCAATCTGCTGAGATTAATAAAAAAGTGCAGGTTGATATTATAGAAGGACAAGATATTGCTTTATCAATATTAAAAGATAATAAATATGTAAATGATATTATATATAATGATAATACTATTTCTTTTACATTAGCAAGGGATAGTTCAAAATCAAATAAACGAATGGAATTGGAAAGCGAAATTCTTAATAGTTTAATTGAAAATGGTGTTAAGGTGTATTCTTTTAAAAGACATCGTGCTAAGTTTGAGCAATTATTTGAAAGGCTTTTAGGATAAGAAAGTTTTTATGAATAAAACAATTAAAATTTTAGAAAGATTAAATGAGTCTTATATTAAAAGAAGATTATTAGTTTTGTCATTAGCAATACAAAATATAATCTTATCTTTAATAATGCTTATGTATGCTAATGTGATAATTTCAAATGGGAAAATCAATGGTGAACTTGATTATACTCAAGTGAGTTTTTTTTATAATATGGCTATAGTATTATTGTTTATAGTGATATGTATATTTGCACCTTATTTGCTTTCAAATTCTTTAAATATTTTATATGAAAATAATGTTATAGAGCATTTGTTGTCGGTAAAAATTAATTTCAGTGAAATTGTATTTGCAGTATATTTAAGAGGAATAAGAACTTTACTAATACTTGTAGTATCAGCATTTCCTATAATTAGTATTTCATTTTACTTTGGTGGATTTAGCCTTCAAAGAATAGTAAGGTTATTTTTACTAATTATAATATTTGCTATATTTATATCTTCAATTTGTATATTTATATCAACAAAAATTTTAGACAAAAATATTGCTATTATTATAGCCTATGTAATAAGTTTTATTTTTACTGTAATTAATATCTTGTATTTGAATAAGGCTTTATATAGTGTATCTTATACATTTATTTATTCGCTATTATTGATGATTATTTCTTTAATATTATTATCAGTTGCCAGAAACTCTAAAATTTTTAATACTTGATAATTATTTTAATATAATATATAATTAGTCTAAACTTAAATGAAGGAAGGAACTTATGTTCCCTGTGAGGTAAATATGAGTTGGAAAATAAATTAATTGATTTAGTTCATATCACCAAATACTTTGATAATGAAATGGTATTAGATGATTTTAATCTTTCAATTAAAGAGAATTCATTTGTAACTTTGCTTGGACCTTCTGGATGCGGGAAATCCACGACACTTAGAATTATAGGTGGGTTTTTAACTCCAGATAAGGGTCAAGTTTTTTTTGATGGAATGGATATTACAAATGTACCACCTGAAAAAAGATTATTAAATACAGTGTTTCAAAAATATGCATTATTTCAACATATGAATGTTGCAGAAAATATTGCATTTGGACTTAAGATAAAAAAGAAAAGCAAAGAATATATTAATGATAAAATAAAATATGCATTAAAACTTGTCAATCTCGATGGTTATGAAAAAAGAGATATTAATATGTTGTCTGGTGGACAGCAACAGAGAATTGCTATAGCAAGAGCAATAGTAAATGAACCAAAATTATTACTTCTTGATGAACCACTTGGTGCGCTTGATTTAAAATTGCGTCAAGAGATGCAATATGAACTTATAAGACTTAAAAATGAACTTGGGATAACATTTATATATGTGACACATGATCAAGAAGAAGCACTTACTATGTCTGATACTATAGTTGTTATGAATCAAGGTTATATACAACAGATGGGGACTCCTGAACAAATATATAATGAACCAGAAAATGCTTTTGTAGCAACATTTATTGGTGATAGCAATATAGTTAGTGGAAAGATGATAGAAGATTATCTTGTTGAAATTTCTGGTAAAAAGTTTAAATGTATAGATGCTGGATTTGGAATAAATAAACCTGTAGATATAGTTATAAGACCAGAGGATGTAGAAATTTTACCACCTAATAGTGATAATGCTATATTACATGGTAGGATGACGCATGTAATTTTTAAAGGGGAAATGTATGAAATGTTGTGTGTAACTGATGATGGGACAGAATGGTTAGTTCATTCAACAGTATTACATGAACCTGGAAAGGAAGTTGGAATATATGTAGAGCCTCAAAATATACAGATAATGAATAAACCTATGTCTGAGGATGAGAAAGCTATAGATCCAATTATTGCAGAGGCAGAATATAATGAGTAGTAAATCAAAAAATCGAATATTAGTTATGCCGTATACTATATGGATGATAGGGTTTATTATAATTCCTTTGATATTTGTTGTATGTTATGGTCTTACAAATAACAATAATGCATTTACAATAGAAAATGTAATGAGTTTTTTTAATCCAATACATTTAAAAAGTTTTATCAAATCGTTTAAACTGGCTTTTATCAGTACAATAATATGTGTAATACTTGCTTACCCAATAGCTCTTATATTTAGAAATAGTAAAACTAAACAGTCGTCATTCATAGTATATATATTTATATTACCTATGTGGATGAATGGACTTCTTAGAATATATGCATGGCTAACACTTATTGAGAAAAGAGGGGTTATAAATTTAATTTTGTCATATTTTCATTTACCAAATATTAGTATTGTTAATACTGAAATTGCAATAGTTCTTGGTATGGTATATGATTTATTACCTTTTATGATATTACCTCTTTATAATGCTTTGATGAAAATTAATGATGATACAATAAATGGTGCAAGAGATTTAGGTGCAAATGAATTGCAGGTTTTTTCAAAGATAATATTCCCACTTAGTATTCCAGGAATGGTTTCTGGTATAACAATGGTGTTTATCCCATCTCTTACAACAGTTGCAATTTCTGAAATGCTTGGTGGAGGTAATTTCTTACTTATAGGCAATGTAATAGAGCGAGAATTTTTGATTACTTCTAATTGGCATTTAGGTTCAGGACTTTCACTTGTACTAATTATATTTATATTTATAGTTATGGGTATAACAAATAAATGGACAGATAAAGATGAGGAAGCTGTAATTATATGATAAGAACGTTTATTAAAAGAACATATTTAACTCTAATACTATTATTTACTTATGTACCAATAGTAGCTATGATAGTATTGTCATTTAATGCATCAAAATCAAGAGTCAATTTTACTGGTTTTTCTTTAAAATGGTATCAACAAATGTTTGCAGATAGAAATATAGTTTCTGCACTGCAAAATACGATTTCCATAGCACTTATTTCTTCATTGGTAGCAGTTGTTATAGGAACATTGGCTGCAGTAGCTATAAGTACAATGTCAAGGAATAGAAGAAATATATATATGAGTATAACAAATATTCCTATGTTAAATGCTGATGTAGCTACAGGAATATCTCTTATGCTTTGTTTTATTACATTTGGGATATCCTTATCATTTAAGACAGTATTGATTTCTCATATTACATTTAATATACCTTATGTAATCTTATCTGTTTTACCTAAGATGAAAGGTGCGTCAATATACGAATATGAAGCAGCAAGAGATTTAGGTGCTACAAGTTTACAAGCATTTTTCAAAGTTGTTTTACCAGAAATAATGCCAGGGGTTGTAAGTGGTTTTATGCTTGCAGTTACAATGAGTCTTGATGATTTTATTATAACTCATTTTACAAGAGGAGCTGGAATAAATACAATATCTACATTAGTTTATGCACAAGTTAAGAGAGGATTAAATCCATCGCTTTATGCTTTATCAAGTATTATGTTTGTATCAGTACTTATAATTTTATTAATTACTAATTTTGTTAGCAGTAGAGAGGAAATAAAGTAATGTATATTATATCTACTGACCTTGGAAGCACAAATTTTAAAGCAATAATTTTGAAAATTCATGACACATTAGATGAGACAAGTATTGAATTAGTTGGCAAAGTTAGAGTTAAAACCGCTGACTTTGCCTTATTTATTTCTGACATCATTGAAAAATATGGAATCAATATTGATAGCATAGATAAAATAATTGCAACTGGAACAAGTAGTTCGTTTTTAGGTGATAAGTTTAAAGGAATAGATATAATAAAAATTGATGAATTTAATTCAATAGCATATGGTGGTCTTATACTTTCTAAAAGTGATGAAGCAATGATTGTGTCTATTGGGACTGGTACTACAATACTATATAGTAATATGAGAGAAACTACAAGACTTGGTGGAACAGGCTTAGGAGGTGGAACTTTAGTTGGTCTCTCCAATGCAATTTTAATAGATGAATTAGATAAAACTATAAATTTTTTAGAATTAATAGATATGGCAAAAAAAGGTAATAAGAATAATGTAGATTTGCTTATCGGCGATATAAATAGTGGTATTATTTTGAATATGTCAAAAGATATTACAGCAGCAAATTTTGCAGGAATGTATAAAAAAGCAAATAAAGAAGATTATGTGGCAGCAGTGCTTAATATGATACTTGAAAATATTGCACTTTTAATAAAGGCATTATATAAAGGCGGTAGAATTATAATAATAGGAACTATAGTAAGCGATATATATGTTAGAAATTGTCTGAATAAGATTGCTGAATATACAAATAATAAATTTACATTCATTGATGATTCAGAATATGCGATTGCAATAGGAGCATGGGAATATTATCTACTAAATATTAGAAAGAACTATTAAATTATATATATGATAAAAAAAAGTATTAAAAACTTAATAGAGTATTTGATAGTTTTATTTATACTAGCTTTCCTTTGTTTTTATATTAATAAAAATATAGTAATGAAATTACTTTATATGGATGATTTACTTGATTGGTCGTGGTTTAGAGGACTAAATTTATATGAATTTGCATTTAAATTTTATGGTTCAACTAAATATCGACCTATATTTGAGACAGTGCAATATCTACTTTATATGATAATAGATACTGACCCAAAAAAAATAATTACTTTTAATGAAATATATAATAGTTTAGTTGCTCTTTTTATATATCATACAATTAAAAGATTAAATGCTGGAAGAATTGTTGCTTTGGTTTTATCATCTTTATATATTATCTCGCATTTCTCATATTATCAAATTGGACAAGGAATAGGGAATCTTGAAACAACCTCTTTGTTCTTTACTATATTTATACTTTTTTATTGTTTAAAACTAATAGGTATTATAAAAGAATATGATAGTTCGGGTAATGTAATATATTTAAATAAAAAGAATAATATAAAAAATATTATAGTAATATTTGTCACATATTTTTTGATTGTATTTACTCATGAAAGATTTTTAGGTTTAGCATTACCAATATTTATATCTATAATACTTTCAAAAGATGAAGATAATAAAGTTATAAATACTCATAAAACAATAACTTTGATATTGTTTCTTATAGAAATATTACTAATATGTTATATAAGATATATTGCTATAGGAAATGTGATGCCTGTTGGTACTGGCGGTACAAGAGTAGAAGAAACTTTTGAATTGAAAGAATGTATTAAGTATTGTTTTGATCAGGTGGCATTTATATTTGGTATTAATGTAGGTGCTGAGCATTTAGTTGGAATAGAATTTGCTTCTATACCATCAAATAGTATTAAAATACTTACTTATATATCTATAATTATTATTTTGTTTGTGATTTTATTTTATGCTGTTTTAAAAGTAAAGAATATATGCAATAAAAGAGCATATGATATAAATAATAATTTTAATTTAGATTTGATTTTTTTAACATTTATAGCTATGTGTATAGGCTCATCAAGTGTTACAATTCGTGTAGAAATGAGATTTGTCTATGTGAGTTTTACTATAGCATTAATTTATATATCTTATATGGGTACATATATTAAAGAATTTTTTAATAATAAATTATCTAAAGTTTTAATAACTATTATAATTGTATTAATTTGTGTGACTCGTATACCAGTAGAATTGACATATAGAAATTATTATAATAAAATATATTGCTTTTTTGAGATGAATAGGATAAATTCAATATATGATGAAACTATAGGAAAGTATGGGTTAGAAGATATTTTACATAATAAAAAAATATATTTGGTTAAAAAGTACTATGATTTGACTAATTTTTATGCAGAATATTTACTTAAGATTTATGATAAGAATAATGTTGGCAGTACAATAATATTGGTAGATGATGTAAGTGAAATTCCAATGGAAGAATATGGAGAAGATACTATAATTTTATATGAAGATTTATTAAATGGAGTTTATGTACCACTATAAATATATAAGGAGAAAAATATGGCTATATCAAAAGAGAATACAAGACCTTGCAATATGGAGAGAATTAATAATGTAAGTCTTGCTGAAAAATTTATTGATGAACAGGTTGCATTACTTAAAGAACAGATAAAGAGTGGAAAAGTTATTCTTGCCTTATCTGGTGGAGTTGATTCATCTGTAACAGCTGCTATTTTATTAAAGGCGGTTGGCAATAATTTAACTTGTATTCATGTAAATCATGGGTTATTAAGAAAAAATGAATCAGAACAAGTTATTAAAGTTTTTAAAGATGAGTTGAAAGCTGATTTAATTTATGTTGATGCAACAGATAGATTTTTGGATAAATTAGCAGGAGTAAGTGACCCAGAAAGCAAAAGAAAAATTATTGGTAAAGAATTTATAGATGTATTTGATGAAGAGGCAAGAAAGCTTGCTAGTGATGGTAGTTATAAGTTTTTAGCTCAAGGGACTATTTATCCTGATATATTAGAATCAGACGGAGTAAAAGCACATCACAATGTTGGAGGGCTTCCAGAAGGAGTAAAGTTTGAATTAGTTGAGCCACTTAAATTTTTGTATAAAGATGAAGTCAGAATAGTTGGAAAGGTTTTAGGGCTTCCAGATAATATGATTTATCGACAACCTTTTCCAGGACCTGGACTTGGAGTTAGATGCACAGGAGCTATTACTCGTGATAGGTTAAATGCATTAAGAGAAGCAGATGCTATAGTTAGAGAAGAAATCGAAAAAATAAATCCTGTTCCTTGGCAATATTTTGTAACTATTCCAGATATAAAGTCTACTGGTATAAAGGATGGAAAAAGAATTATGGGATGGGCAGCAGTAATTAGATGTGTGGATACTGTGGATGCAGTTACTGCAACTGTGCCAGAAATACCATATTCAACTTTAAAATTAATTACAGAAAGAATTACTAAAGAAGTTAATGGCATAAATCGAGTTTTATATGATTTGTCACCAAAACCAATAGCAACTATAGAGTGGGAGTAAGGTGCTATTGCATAGTTTCGCATTATGTTATTTATGTAGAGTGTATAATGAAGTTATGAAAGGATGTTATTATGATTAAAAAGATTGAAATAAAAAAACTATTTGGAAGATTTGACTATAATTTGGAGTTTAAAGATGAAAATATTATGATAATAACTGGACCTAATGGTTATGGAAAATCTACAATATTAAAAATTATTTATAGTATTTTTTGCGATCGAGTAGAGTATATAAATACATTTAATTTTAAAAGTATAGTTATATATTTGAATAAATCAAAAATAAAAATTGTTAAAACAGAAAAAGGAATAGAAATTAATGATAAACTTTATACATTTCCTAGTGTAAATGATATTAATGAAGAATATAATCATCAATTATACATTTACAGTGATGATAAAAATACTGACAAAGATCAAGAACAACAATTAATAACATCAATTTTACGTCGAAGGAACACAAATATAAAAGAACAAATGCTAATAAGTGATGAGTCATTTTTGCCAATTTTTTGCTACTATTGGAGATTAGAAAATAGAGGAAAAAAAATGAAAAAAGAAATTGTTTCATTAATTGATTTGAAATCTATAATTGATAAATGCAAAATAGAAATTGGCAATATTAGCTATATTAAAGAACAAAGGCTACTTTCTACTAGAAAAAAATATAAATATGGTCAAATTGAAACATTATATTATAATACAATTCTATTAAATTCTGAAAAATTGAAAGAAGAATTTGAGAAACTTATCATAAAACATTCTAAATTATCTAATGAATTGGATAGAACATTTTTAGAACGATTGTTTAAAAGTAATAAAAAAAGTAATAAAAAGCAGCTTGAAGATGAATTAAATGAAGTTACTAATAATCAAAAAGCATTAAAAAAGTATGGGTTATTAAAAGAAAATAGTAGTTTGAGGAATTTGTCACAAGAGAATTATAATAAGTATCAAGCTGAATTAAGTATTTATATATCTGATATGAAAAAAAAATATGAAGTATTTGACAGTTTTATAAAACAAATTGAGTTGTATGAAGAGATTGTAAATAATAAATTGCAATTTAAGAAAATTGAATTGTCAATTGAAAAAGGTATTCAAGTAAAAACTGATGATGATAAAGAACTAGAGTTAGAAAATCTCTCTTCTGGAGAGCAAAATATATTGGTGCTATATTATAGCTTAATTTTTGAATCGGCTGCTAATTTAATATTTATTGATGAACCTGAAATATCATTACATATTGCATGGCAAGATCAGTTTATTGGTGATTTAAAAAAGATTATTAATTCAATAAATAATAAATTACAAGTTATTATTGCTACTCATTCAATAGAATTAGCATTAAATAATACAGATATTCAAATTGATTTAGGGGGGGTATATAATGAGAAATTCTATAAAAGATAATGTGAAACCACAGTATTTTTTAGAAAGAATTAGCTGGTTATTAAATTATTCACCTAACACGGTTTATTGTGTGGTAGAGGGAAAAAGTGATGTAGCACTTTTTGGAAAATTATTAACTGACAATGTTAAATTTGATGACTGTTTTTGGGGCAATGAATACAGGTTATTTAAAGAAATATTTAAAGATGGATGTGGAAAAGTTGAAACACTTATAAAAATGTATGATCATAACCATGATAAATATAACAATAGGCATAGATTGATAGGAATCAGAGATAAAGATTATGAAGAAAAGCCAGCTTGTGAAAGGATATTTTTTTGTGACTTCTGTTGTGCTGAAATGATGGTTATTGGAAATGTTAATTGTTTTAAGGCTATATGTAAAGAATTTTATTGTAATAATATGCTTAATTGTTATAATAATAATTGCAGTAGTGGATTACATGAGATACGTTTAAGTTGTTTAAAACATTTGGAAAGTTTGAGTAGATTAAGAAAATATAATTATGACAAGCAATGTGGTTATAATCTTACTATTTTAGATACAAAACTCAATTATAATGATGATGTAAATGAAATGAATGATGATATTATAGAAGAATTGAAGATTTCTAATAATGATAAAGATATAAACAAATTAATAAATATATTTAATTATTGTAGAAAGAAGACTGGGGATAGTTCATTAGAGAATTTATTGGATATAACAAATGGGCATGATTTTTCTAAAATATTTGTACAAATGTGTAAAAAGTATCGTAGTGGAAAATATCGTCAAGAAGATATAGAGAGAGGCTTAAGGATTTCATTTAATAAAGAATCTTTTAGAAACACAAATCTATATAATGATTTAAAGAAATATCAAGAAAAAAATAAGCTTAGAATTGTTGATTAATAGATAATAGTTGTATGATGTTTGAATTATTTATAACATTTTTTAAAATTGGATTTTTTACTATTGGTGGTGGCTATGCAATGATTTCAGTTGTGCAAGATGAGTGTGTGGAAAGAAAAAAATGGCTTGACAACGAAGAATTTTTAAATCTTCTTGCTATAGCAGAGAGTACACCAGGACCTATAGCAATTAATATGGCTACGTACACTGGTTATGTAAAAGGAAAATTTTTGGGAGCTGTTTTTGCTACTATTGGTGTTGTATTGCCATCAATTATTGTTATAAGTATAATATCATATTTTATAAAAGATGTTTTACATATTAAGATTGTATCAGATGCTTTTTTTGGTATTAGAGTAGCTGTATCAATTATTATAATTAAAACAGCTTGTAATTTGTTAATAACAGAAGTATCACATTCACAGTATAAAATACTTACAGTAGTTTTATTTTTAGTATTTGCTCTTGTCATAGTGGTAAGTGATATACTTGGCAAAAATATTAGTACAATAATATTAGTATTTATTGCTATACTACTTGGAATTATTTTATCATTAGCAAGGAGTATGAAAAAATTATGATATATTTAAATATAATATATGATTTTTTAATGATAGGAATGCTTAGTTTTGGCGGTGGATATACTACTATACCAATGGTAAAAGACATAGTAGAAAAATATGATGTCCTAAATATCGAAATGTTAGAAAATTTTATAGCAATTTCAGAAAGTACCCCTGGTCCCATAGCTATTAATCTTGCAACATTTGTAGGTAATGAGATAGGTGGTGTTTGTGGGGGAGTAATAGCAACTATTTGTGAAGTGTTACCTGCATTTTTAATCATTTTAATATTTGTGAAATTTTTTAAAAAGTATATAGATAATGAAAATGTAAAGTTTGCCCTATCTATAATAAGACCTTGTATAGTAGGCATAATTATGGCTGTTGGGGCAGGGATGTTTGTCAGTAATCTTTTTCCATATGTCAGTGAGTATATTAAGATTAAAGATAATATAGAAGTAAAAAAACAATTTATAGATGTGGCAAAATTAATTGATTCAACAATGTATTTAAATCAAATTGACAGAATGAAGATTGAGTTGGTTGAATATAAACTAATCATAATAAAATGTGTAATAATTACAATTTGCGTAATTTTGGCAATGTTTTTGTATAAAAAAATTTTAAAAAAGAAGCTTTCATCGATAAAAACAATTATTTTAGGGGCTATTTTAGGTATAGCAATAAATTATATATTGTGATATAATATTTATATGAAAAATTATAAAAGAATAGCAGCATTAATTTTTGTCATTGTTTTATTAGTGATTGCCAATTTGTTTATTATGGTAAATGCAAATTATATATATACTAATAATGTAGGTCCTGGATTTGAAAATAAAGAAAAAGAACAAGATCAAGTAGTGGACAATGCAATTATAAATGTGGCAACTGGAAGTAATATATATATTCATGATGGTATTGCATATGTAAAGGGAGAAGAAAAGGGAAAATTTTCATTATCTGGATATTGTGCATGTACTAAATGTGGTACTGGAACAGGACTCACAGCAAGTGGCAAAAAGGTGAGAGAGAATCATACGATTGCAGCAGATTGGAAAGTTTTACCTAAAGGAACTGTTATCATACTTGAGAATGCGATAGGCAAAGATGGTCAAGTGTATGATGGTGTATATGTTGTTGAAGATAGAGGTGGAGGAGTTAAAAATAATCATTTAGATATTTATAGACCAACACATGAACTGGCACAACTTGTTACTCATTATGGAAGAGCATATGGAAATGTATATATTGCACAACCTTTTATAGCAACAAATTCTATTGTTTTAAAAAATAAGTAGGAGGATAATATGGATAATAATTGCATTTTTTGTAAAATTATAAATAATGAGATTCCTTCAAAAAAGATTTATGAGGATGATGATTTTTTAGCAATGCTTGATATTGCACCAGCAACCAAAGGTCATGTACTTATAGTACCTAAAGAACATGCTGAAACAATGGCAGAGTTAAGTGATGAAAAACTTTCTAAGATTTTAGTGCTTGCAAAAAAAATTATTAATGCGATGAAAAAAGTACATAATTTTACTGATTATAATATAATTCAAAATAATGGAAGACTTGCTGGACAAACTGTAGGTCATTATCATATGCACCTTATACCAAGATATAGTGTGGATGAAGTGAGCCTTTGGAGTCCACATGAAAATGATCCATCAGTTACATCTGATATGGCAGAACAAGTAAGAAAATTATTATAAAATATTATATGGGAGGAAATAGTAATGATTCAGAAATTAAATCCAATTCTTGATGAAGCTACCAGAAAAAACAGAGGAGTGGGTGCATTTACAGCGACTACTTTTGAGATACTGAGAGCAATAATAGATGTTGCAGAAAAAAGAGGTGAGCCAGTTATAATCAAACATTCTGCTACATATGAAGATGAAGTACCGCTTAAATATATGGGACCTGTAATAATTGAATTATCAAAAAAATCAAAAGTAGATATTTGTCCTATGCTTGATCACTGCAAGGATATGGATTATATTAAGCAAGGTTTAAAGATGGGATTTACTGCAGTTATGTATGATGGAGCAGAGTTGCCATTTGAAGAAAATGTAAAAATGGGGAAACAAGTAGTGTCTCTTGCAAAGTCTGCAGATGCAAATATTGAAGCAAGTTTTGGTTTCGTAGGTGGACATAAGAGTGAAGCTTCAACAATAACTGATGTAGAACAATTAATGAAGTTTATTAGAGAAGTAGATATTGATGCCCTTGCACCATCTGTAGGAAATACTCATAGCACAAAAGAAAAACAAGATATCAATTTTAATTTATTAAAAGAAATTTCTGAAAAAACTCAACTTCCATTAGTTTTACATGGAGCTGGAACTTTACCAAAAGAGGATATAAGAAAAGCAATTGAGTGTGGAGTTAGAAAGATTAATTATTTCTCAAATGCAGGTATAAAAGAGGTTCAAGATTATCTAAAAAATAGTGAAGTATTTACATTCTCACATATGACAAATATTGTTGTTGATGCTGTAAAGAAAGATATAGAAGAAGCAATGGCTGTTTTCTCAATGAAATAGAATTATTAAAAAGGCGAATAAAATTATAATTCGCCTTTTTTTATGTGGAATTTTTTGTATATGCTTCTTTTTATAATAAAAATATAAATATTAGTACCATTTATGGTTGAAAAATGTTTATGAATTTATTATAATATATGTGGGAATGGTACTATTTAAACCAATAGTATTAAAGGAGAAAATTATGGCAAAAACAGTATCAAAAGAGCCAGTAACAAGAGTAACAGGAAGTAAGGAAGAAAAACTAAAAACACTTGATTCTGCTTTGACTCAAATTGAGAAAAAATTTGGTAAAGGGTCAATTATGAAACTCGGTGAGTCACTTGTTGACTTAAATGTGGAGGCTATTCCAACAGGATCTATATCACTTGATATAGCACTTGGGATAGGTGGTATACCAAGAGGAAGAGTTGTTGAGGTATATGGACCAGAATCATCAGGTAAAACAACAGTAACACTACATATGGTTGCTGAAGTGCAAAAGAAAGGTGGAATTGCAGCATTTATAGATGCTGAACATGCACTTGATCCAGTATATGCAAAAAATATTGGAGTAGATATTGACCATTTATATATTTCACAACCTGATTCAGGAGAGCAGGCACTTGAAATATGTGAGACTATGGTAAGAAGTGGTGCAGTTGATTTGGTAGTTGTGGATTCTGTAGCAGCACTTGTGCCACAAGCTGAAATAGATGGAGATATGGGTGACTCAGTTATGGGTATGCAGGCAAGACTTATGTCTCAAGCTTTAAGAAAACTTACAAGTGTCATCTCAAAATCAAATTGCACAGTTATATTTATCAATCAACTTAGAGAAAAAATAGGAGTTATGTTTGGTAATCCTGAAACAACAACAGGTGGAAGAGCACTTAAGTTTTATTCATCAGTTAGACTTGAGGTTAGAAGAGTAGAATCATTAAAATCTGGTGGAGAAATAATAGGAAACCATGTAAGAGTTAAAGTTGTTAAAAACAAAGTTGCACCACCTTTTAAAGAAGCAGAGTTTGATATAATGTTTGGAGAAGGTATATCAAGAGTTGGTGATGTATTAGATACAGCAATTAATTATGAAATTGTAGATAAATCTGGTTCTTGGATAACTTACAATAAAGAAAAAATAGGACAAGGAAGAGAAAATGCAAAACAATTCTTAAAAGATAATCCTGAAATATTTGATGAGATAGAGTTGAAAGTGAGAGAAGCATTTAAGAAAGATATGGAAGAAAAAAATGCAACTTATTCACAAAATACTCCAGAAGTACCAGAAGAAGATGATGACTTTGATGAGGATGAAGAGTAATTATAAAACAGCCAGCAAGTAATATATTTGCTGGCTATTTTTAAATAAAGGAAACACTGATTAAGCAAATTTGCAAAAAGAAGCATTTCCTAAATATTAAATACTGTATTGAAAGGATAATATGTCATATAATCTTGATGTAAAAAAAATGAGTAAGGATGATTGGTCTCTTACGAATTGTAAGGAAAGAGCAATATACATAATAACTAATTATAGCAAAACTGAAAAACAATTAAGAGATAAATTAAAACAAGGAAAAAAATATACAGATGAAGTGATTGATGAAACTATAAAGTTTCTTAAAAAGCATAATTTTATAAATGATGAAGATTTTGCAAAAAGATTTATAGAATTACATAAAAATACATATTCTATAAAAGTATTGAGACAAAAACTATATCAAAAAGGAATTAATAAAGAATTACTTGATAAGATATTTGATGATGATATAGAAATTGATGAAGAGACATTAATTAAAAAACTCTTATTAAAAAAATGTCCTGATTATTATGAAATAGAGAGAGAGATGGAGCCTAAGGAAAAAAATAAAATACTTTCATATCTTTTTAGAAAAGGTTTTTCTTATGATAAAATTGCAAATATTTTAAAATGTAATGGTTAGTAAATAGGAGAAAAAAATGAAAAAAGTAGTCATTGCACTTGGAGGTAATGCTCTTGGTGATACTGCAATTGAACAACAAAAATTAGTTGAAGAAACTTCAAAATCTATTGTAGATTTAATTGAAGCTGGCAATCAAGTAATTATAGCTCATGGTAATGGACCACAAGTTGGAATGATTAATTTAGGACTAAATTATGCTTATGAAAAAGATATTATAAAAGGTGAAATGCCATTTCCAGAATGTGGTGCAATGAGTGAAGGATATATTGGATTTCATTTGCAAAATGCTATTGATAATGAATTAAGGAAAAGAAAAATAAATAGAGATGTTGCCTGTGTGATTACACAGGTTCTTGTAGATAAAAATGATGAAGCTTTTAAAAAACCGACAAAACCTATAGGTGCTTTTTATAGCAAGGAAGTTGCAGAGAAAATATCTAATGAAAAAAAATGGACTTTTGTTGAAGATGCTGGAAGAGGATATAGAAGAGTAGTAGCGAGTCCAAAGCCTATTGATGTCATAGAAAAAAATATTATTAGTAATCTTGTTGAAAATAATTGTATTGTAATAGCCGTAGGTGGTGGTGGCATACCAGTAATAGATAATGAAGGAATCTTAGTAGGGGTACCTGCTGTCATAGATAAAGATCTTGCATCTGCTAAATTAGCTGAACTTGTAAATGCTGATACACTTATAATTTTAACTGCAGTTGATAGAGTTTGTATAAATTTTGGAAAAGAGAATCAAGAGGAATTATCACATATGACGATAAAGGAGGCAGAAAAATTAATAGAAGATAAGCAGTTTTCACCTGGTTCTATGCTTCCAAAAGTTCTTGCTTGTATGAGTTTCGCTAAAACTGGAAAAGTAGCAATTATAGCAAGTCTAAAAAATGCTAAAGATGCATTACTTGGTAATAGTGGAACTAAAATTACAATATAACCTATATTTGCTTAGTACAATGTAAAAAGAGATATTAAGTAATTCATAAAAAATATAAAAAATAAGGCTTAAATGAAAAAGTAAATTCTATATATAGAATAAAAAACCTTGTAAAAGACTAAATTCTAATAAAATTGATAAAAACTAAGTTAT
>CADCOW010000155.1 GCA_902803205.1 uncultured Eubacteriales bacterium
GAGTAAAGATGAATTTATTGCAGCATTAAAAGAAATGTCTGTTATAGAATTAAATGAATTAGTAAAAGCATGTGAAGAGGAGTTTGGTGTATCAGCAGCAGCTGGTGTAGTTATGGCAGCACCAGGAGCTGGTGGTGGTGGTGCAGCTGAAGAAAAGACTGACTTTGATGTAGAATTAACTGAAGCAGGCGCAGAAAAGATTAAGGTTATAAAGGTAGTTCGTGATGCTACAGGTCTTGGTCTTAAAGAAGCAAAAGAATTAGTTGAGGGCGCACCAAAGGTAGTTAAGGAAGCTTGTCCAAAGGCAGAAGCTGAAGAGTTAAAGAAGAAATTTGAAGAAGTTGGTGCTAAGGTAACTCTTAAGTAATTGTCTTAAATTAAAAAGTATATTAGTAGGAGTAGTAATTGCTCCTACTATTTTTTTGATAAAAATATATAAGTGTGATATAATAAATGTTGAAGTGGTGCTCGTATAGCTTGCTCATACGATAGTGGCTCGCATAGCTCGCCCATGTGATAAGAGAGTAATAATTATGAGTGACTTATTAAATATGATAATAGAAAAAAATAAAGAAGATAGTAGCCCTCTTGCTGCAAGACTTCGTGCTACAACTCTTGATGAGGTTGTTGGACAAGATGATTTACTTGGGAAAGATAAACTTCTTTATAAGATGATAAAGACAGATTCGATATCATCTATTATTTTCTATGGTCCACCTGGAACGGGGAAGACAACCATAGCAAGAGTGATTGCAAATACTACAAAAGCAAATTTTGTAAGTATAAATGCAACAAATGCTTCAAAAGAAGATATGAAAGAAGTTGTACAGTATGCTAAAAATCAAATTGCATCTAATAAAAAAACTATATTATTTATAGATGAGATACATAGATTTAATAAAGCACAACAAGATTATCTTTTACCATTTGTAGAGGATGCAACTATAATACTTATTGGTGCAACAACAGAAAATCCATATTTTGAAGTAAATAGTGCTTTACTTTCAAGGTCAAGAATATTTGAATTAAAACCACTTAGTAATGATGCTGTAGAAAAACTTATTGATAGAGCAGTCAATGATAAAGAAAAAGGTCTCGCCAGTCTTAACATTAGTATAAATGATGATGCGAAACATTTTCTATCTATGATGAGTAATGGGGATGCTCGAATAGCACTTAATGCTATTGAACTTGCAAGTCGAACAGTTGATAGAAATGATGATGGGAAAATTGTCATAACACTTGATATAGCAAAAGATTGTATAGGTAAGCATGGATTTAGTTATGATAAAGATAGTGATAATCATTATGATACAATTTCAGCATTTATAAAATCAATGAGAGGGTCTGATCCGGATGCTACTGTTTATTATTTGGCAAGAATGCTTAATGCTGGTGAAGATATAAAATTTATTGCAAGAAGAATGATGATTTGTGCGAGTGAAGATGTAGGTTTAGCAGACCCTATGGCACTTGTTATCGCGACAAGTGCTGCTACGGCTGTTGAAAGAGTCGGTATGCCTGAAGCAAATTTGATATTGTCAGAAGCGGCAATTTATATAGCTAAAGCAAAAAAGTCAAATGCATGTACTGTAGCTATAGAAAATGCAAGTACGGTAGTTAAAGAAACTGGTAATTTACCAATACCAAAACATTTACAAGATGCACATTATAAAGGTGCAAAGAATCTTAATAGAGGGATAGGATATAAATATCCACATGATTATCCAGGTCATTATGTAAAACAACAGTATTTACCTGATGAGATAAAAAATGAAAAGTTTTATAATGAAGATTAGCATATGAGAAAAAGTCTATATATTTTCGATAAAGCTCAACATATATAGCAGGGTTTTGGCTCTGCTTTTTTTATTGCAAAATATGTAATTATCGGTTATAATATAACATATAGAAATGGGGGGACTATTTCTAATTTTGTGTTGAAAAAATGTTAGAAACTGCTATTTTAAATTAATCCTCTCATTATTGTTTTAGTGTATGAAAAACCAACATAGTAAAATAGTAATAATTATAGTTGTGCTTATGTCAATAGCAGCTATAACATTTAGTCATTATGTTCCAAGTGCAACATTTTTGGTTCGTAATGCCTTTTCAAGTGTTATAGTACCAATTCAAAAGGGCATAAACAATATAGGTATGATTTTTGTAAGACGGGCTATGAATTCTACGGATTTGAAAGAAGCAAATGAAAGAATAAGAATTTTAGAAGCACAAGTTGCTTCGTTATCAGAGGCAAACAATTTATTAAAAGCAAAATCATATGAGGCAGATAGATTAAGATTACTTTATGCCTTGGGTGATGAATATGATATTTATCCAAAAACTGCAGCAAGAGTTATATCAAAAGATACAGATGAATGGTTCCAAGTATTTAAGATAGATAAAGGAACAAAAGATGGTATAAAAGTTGATATGAATGTTTTATCAAATAAGGGGCTTTGTGGCATAGTTTCATCTGTTGGATATAATTATGCAACAGTTAGATCTATAATTGATGATGAATCAAGAGTTGCTGCTATGACACAACACTCATTTGAAGCATGTATGGTTGAAGGTGATATAACACTTTATAAGAATAATAGATTGAAGTTGACAGGAATAGATATGAATACAGCAGTTGTAGATGGAGATAAGATAGTTACATCTAATATATCATCAAAATTTTTACCTAATATTTTGATAGGCTACGCGACTGATATATATGTAAATGATAATCAATTATCAAAAAGTGGATATTTAATTCCTGTGACAGATTTTAATAATTTGACTGAGGTTCTTGTTATAACAAGGCTTAAGTCTGATAGTATAAAAGATAATGAGTAATGAAAGAGTTGGAAAATTTAGAAAGGTAATAATACATATCCTGATTATATTCTTTGCTTTCTTTATACAAACATCAATTTTTCCTTTGATACCTTTTTTTGCTTGTTCGCCTAATTTGCTTTTGATAATTACATTTTCTTATGGTTTATTATATGGAGAAGATATAGGAATTATTACAGGACTTTTTTGTGGTTTTTTATGTGATATGTATTTTAATGGAGTGTTTGGGCTATATATTTTGATTTATTCAGTAATAGGTTTTATGAATGGAACTCTTAACTCTTCATTTTTTGAGGATACTATCACACTTCCTATGCTTTTAAGTCTTGTCAATGGACTGATATATAATATATATATTTATATAACACATTTTTTAATAAGAAAAAGATTTGACTTGCCATTTTATTTTTTTAATGTTATGGCACCAAGTATATTATTTACACTTATAGTTACAGTACTCATTTATAAATCATTATATAGATTAAATTTAATTCATAAAGGCAATTAAATATATGCAAACTATATTATATATAATTAAAGAAATATTTAAGGGAGAAAACAGTAGAAACAATATTATTGGTTTTATATTCTCAGTGCTTTTTATTGTTGTTATTGCGAGACTTTTTAATTTGCAAATAGTAAATGGACAATATTATGAAGATAACTATGTCCAAAAGTCAGTTAAGACTGTGACTATCCCTGCTGCAAGGGGTAATATATATGATGTAGATGGAAATATACTTGCATATAATGAACTTGTAAAAAATATTATTATAGCAGATGTTGATGCTTATAAGCAAAATAATCATGATATAAACGAAAGAAATAAGATGCTTTTGCAACTTGCAAAGATTCTTGAGAAATATAATTGTAATATAGAGTCAAGGTATTTTATAGAAATAGATGATAAAGGACAATATCGTTTCACAACAACATCTGAGAAACAACATAGAACCTTTATTGCAAATATTTATGGAAGAAGAGTTGAAGATCTTGATGAAGGAAGAAATTTTCAGTTTCGTTCTGACTTAACTGCAAAAGAAGCATTTGAACATTCAAAACATCGTTATGCAATGGATTATATAACAGATGAAAATGGCAATCCTATAATCATATCAGATAGAACTATGCTTGATATGATAGGTATTCACTATACTATGAGACTTACATCATATCAAAAGTATCAACCTACAACAATTTCTGAAAATGTAAGTAGTAGATGTGCATCTGAGATATTAGAAAACATAGGAAATTTGAAAGGTGTAAATGTTGAAGAGACCAGTGCAAGAAGATATAACTATGCTATTTATTTTGCTCATATTGTTGGTTATGTAGGGCAAACAAGTGAATCACATATAGAGTGGCTTAAAGAAAATTATAAAAATGAGCAATATGATTTAAATGATAAAGTAGGTTTACTTGGAATTGAAAAATCTATGGAAAGGTATCTATGTGGAGAAAAAGGATATAAAAGAATTGTAGTGGACTCTGGTGGAAAGATACTCGAAACTTTAGAAGAAAAAGAATCAAAGGCTGGAGCAGATGTATATATTACAATCAAAGTAAATGACCAAATAGCAAATTATAACCTACTTGAACAAAGACTTGCAGGAATTTTAGGTTCAAAAATAGTTAATAGGGATGTATCAAATGTAAGACTTTCATCTTCAAAGATGGAAATTTCAGCACATGATGCTTATTATCATTTGATAGATAACCATGTGCTTGACAAGGAACATTTTTATGCTCCTGATGCAAAATATGCAGAAAAAGAAATATATAGATTGTTTTTAGAAGCAAAAGAAAGGGCAAAACAAATTATATATACCAACCTTATGGATAGAAATGCTGATATACAGATGAATCTTGACAATACATCACAAAACTTTACTGCATATGTATATACTTATCTTCATACTCATAATAATATTCTTATGTCAGATGCTATTGATAGAGATGTAGAAGAGTATATAAGATGGAAAGAGGATACTATATCACTTAGAGATTTCTTGTTTAAAGCAATAGAAGAAACTTGGATAGATTCTACAAAAATATATTCTGGAGATAGATATGGTGATAGAGATACAATATTTGAATCACTTGTGTCTTATATAATGGGAGAGCTTAATGATAATGAAGAATTTGATAAACTTGTTTATAAATTTGCAATTAAAGAAAAATATATAACAAATAGACTTCTTATAATGGCACTATTTGAACAGGGGTTCCTTGAGTGGAATGATGTTGAATATGAAAAAATTTCAAAAGCAACTGATGAATATATGTATACTTATTTTATAAGACTTGTAAGAGATATGGTTTTGAAACCATCAGATTTGGCACTTGATCCTTATGCAGGCTCAATAGTTGTTACTGATGTAAATACTGGAAAACTTAGAACACTTGTTACATATCCATCTTATGACAATAATTTAGTGTATAATAAAAAATATATGGAATCACTAAATAATAACAAATCATATCCACTTGTATGTTGCTCTACTCAAACACAATTAGCACCTGGCTCTTCATTCAAACCTATAACTGCTTTAGCAGTTTTGGAAGAGCATAAGATAGATAGACATTTAACTGTAAACTGTGATGGTATATTTACAGAGATTGACCCACCTATAAAATGTTGGGCATATCCTTATGACCATGGAGATCTTAATATAATAGATGCTATAAGTAATTCGTGTAATGTGGTATTCTCAAAATATGGTCATATGTTATCTGTTGACAATGCAGGAAATTATAGTACTGACAATGGACTTAGGATATTGCAAAGATATTGTAAAATGTTTGGACTTGATAAAAAGTCAGGTGTAGAAATAGATGAATTAGCACCTACTATATCTTATACTGACCCAGAGAGATCTGCTATGGGTCAAGGAACACATGCATATAATAATGTTCAACTTGCGAGATATACTGTTGCACTTGCTAATGGTGGAACATTATATGATTTGTCACTTATAGAAAAAGTAACAACTAAAAATGGTGATGTGCTTTTAGAGTTTACACCAAAAGAAGTATCTCATTTACCTATAACTGAAGAAAGTTTTAAAACGGTATATGATGGTATGAGAAAGATGGTTACAGATGGAATAGCAAAAATAATATTTAGATCACAAGGCATACAAGTCTGTGGAAAGACAGGAACGGCACAAGAAAGAAATGATAGAACGAATCACGCAGTGTTTGTGTCATTTGCACCTGTATATGCACCAGAAGTTGCCGTAAATGTAGTTATACCATTTGGTTATTCATCTGGAAATGCAGCAGCTCTTGCAAATCGTGTATATAATTACTTATATGGTGTTACATCATTTGAAGAAATATTAACAAAGGGAACTGATGATATAAAGTCAATATCTGTATCAGAATAATGTTTGATTTTAATTTAAAAA
>CADCOW010000156.1 GCA_902803205.1 uncultured Eubacteriales bacterium
AAAGGGAATAGATACGGTCCTTTCAGCATTTTCTAAAATGCCAAATAAAAAACTACATGTGGTTGGAAGTGGAGGAGAAGAATATATAAAAGAGTATTCTAAATATAAAAATATAGAGTTTTTGGGACAACTCTCACATGATGAAGTGATGCGAGAAATGAAAAGTGCTAAATCGATTATATATCCTAGCAAACTTTTTGAAGGACAGCCAGTTGGAATTATTGAAGCATATATGAATAAATGTCCTACTATTGTAAGTAATATCGGAAATGCAAAAGAACTAGTAGTTAATGATGTTACTGGGTTGTATTTTGACATAGAACATACCAATTCATTAATTGATTCAATTGAAAGATTAGAGAAAATGAATATTCAAGAGTTGAAAAAAAATGCATATATTGAATATACTAATAAATATGATGCTAAAACAGCAATAGAAATTATTGATAATCTATATAGTCAAATCATGAGAAAATATAATAATATATGAATAAAAGAAGAATTAAAATTTATTATTTTATAAATAAATATTTTACTTCGGAAAATATAAGAACATTCATATTTTTTCTTATAGTTTTAAATATTGTTTATAATCAAATTGTTAATAATACATTTAATATTATAAATTTGATTGATGTAAAAATTTTATTATCTTTAATATTACTATTTGTTTCCGATAGTATTGCTAAAGTAATTAATTGTTTTATTCAGAATTATTTAGAAGATTACGTTAAACAAACCAATGATTATGAATATATAATTAAAAAATATAGTTTGACTGATAAAGTAAAGTTTAAACAGCTAGATGGAAAATATGTTGAATTACCATATTCTGTGTTATGTAAAAAAAATCAAGAAATGTCGATAGAAATTTTTGATAATAATGAAAAGTATTATCAATTGCCATCTCAAATATCTAAAAATAGTTCTTCTATCATGAAAGTGCACAAAGGATCTATTATTTATAACAATATAAATATAAGACTTGATGATATACATTGTGATAATAATGTTATAAAACTATATACATCAAGAACATATTATTATGATTCATTACTGACTAATAGAGCAATTGATGTGGTTTTGCATGACAATATGACAATAAGGGAAATATATGAACCTGGACCATATTTTAATAAATTATCATTATCAAAGATGTCAAATCATTTAGGGTTTAATGGGATAATAATAACAAGTGATAATATGATTCTATTGGTTAAAAGAAGTAGAAAGGTTTCAATTGCTAAAAGCATGATTGGCTCTTCAATTTCGGCCTCTTTAAAAGCAAAATATGCAGTTAATTCTTTAACATATAATTTCACATGTAAGGGGTTGGCAAATGCAATTAAAAAAGAGGTTTTGGATGAATTAAATATAAATATTGATAATATTAGTGACACTGAAATATTAGAGTCGATTAAATATTTTTATATTGATATGTTAGACGGTGGGAAACCGCAATTCTTTGTATTACTAAATATAGATATAAATTCTCAAGACATTTTAAAAATGTTTTATGATGATAGAAAACGTAATAGTAATTATGAAAGTCAGGTGCGAAAGGATGGGAAGGAAATTAAACTATTTAAACTAGAAGATTTATTAGATGCCTCAATACCTTATATAAATAATTATGATAGTAAGTATGACTTGAATAAATTAATAATATCAAATACTAAATATAATATGCACCCAAACGTGGCAATGTCTATTACTTTTTTAAAAGAGATATATAAGAGATAAAGTACGAAAGGAGAAGAAAGTTCGTGAAAATTGTATTCGTTACACCAATTCTTTCGCCATATGCAATTAAACGGTATCAAGAATTATCAAAAATAAAAGACGTAGAAGTTTATGTAATTGTAGAGTTAGAGTCTTCAAGCGATAGGATAGGTTGGAGTTATGAAAGAATAGAAGGGGTCTTTACTTATTTGACTAAAAAAAAATATACTCATAAGTATGTTATAAATAATAAGAACGGCAAGTATACTATAAATGAGGCACATATTTTTTCGTTTGACTTAAAAAGGATCATAAATAAAATAAGTCCTGATGTAGTTATGGTATGCAATTCATGTCAATTATTGATGCTACTCGGTAAACATAACTATAGACTAGGTGTTATAGTTGAAGACACATTAAGAGCTAACGAAGGAAGAAAAAAAATAAATAGTTTTGTAAAAAGAAAATTGTTACAAACTGCTGATTTTTATTGTGTATTTAGTGATGATTCTAAGGAGTTTTTAAAATACTATGGTATTAATAATAACATAATTAAGTCATCTTGGAGTATAGATATTCAAGATTTTAACAATTTATCAGATGAAGAAAAAGTAATTTTTAAGTACGAAAATAATATTGAATCTAACAAAACTAATATGTTAATAATATCAAATCTTATAAAAAGAAAAGGTACTTTAGAATTTTTAAATTCTTTTAATAAATTAAGTATAAATAAAAAAGAGATGATACAATTGTATATTGCTGGTGAAGGACCGATGAAAAATGAAATAAATACATTTATAAGTACATATGGTTTAAATAATGTAAAATTATTGGGGCATGTAGATTATGACAAAATAAAAAAATATTTACAAGTTACTGATATATTTGTACTACCAACACTAGAAGATTTAAATCCACTAGTAGTATATGAAGCTATTGCTGGAAAAAAACCGATATTATTATCAAAATTTGCAGGGAATAAGTTCTTGATAAAAGAAGGCTTTAATGGATACTTGTTTGATCCATATAGTTGCGAAGATACTATTAATAAGATCAACAAAATACTTGATGATGATAGGTTGAAAATGTCACAGTGTTCGTATGAAATTAGTTTAAATTATACAAATGATGTAGTTATGAAAAGGTTTTATGAAGATTTAAAAAATATGATGTAAGAAAAGAGGTAATTGTGGCAAATATTGATATAATGATATTATATGAACATGTTCAAAGAGAACTCAAAAGTGCTTGCATTTTAAAAGTGTTACTTGAAAATGAAGGATATAGTGTTAAAATTGTAAATGTTGCATGGAGAAAAGGTTTACTTAATTTGTTATACAAACCAAAACTTATAATAAGTCCTTCGTGTCAAAATAATTTGGGAATGGATTATATTGTTCATAATTTTGTAGGTGCTTATAATGGTGGATATAAGATTCTTAACTTGTATTCTGAACAATTATCTCCATCTTCAGCTGAGGATGTGTTAGCAATAAAAGAAAAGGCATTACAAATATATCATATAGCTTGGGGAGAATATACTTACCAAAATTTATTAAATTATGGTTTAAGCCAGCAACAAATAAAAATAACTGGTTCTCAAAGATTAGATTATACAAAAGAAGTATTTAAGAGTTTAAATGTTGCTAAAGATGTTATTGCAGAAAAGTTTGGATTGAATTTAAAAAAGAAATGGATAATGATGGTTGGTAATTTTACTGCAAAAGATGAACCCCAAAAGGAATTCAATAGAATTGAAAGCGAAGGATATCACAATTTTAAAGAAATTTATTATTTAACTAAAAAAACATATTATGAGCTAATAAACTGGTATGAAACTATTTTGAATGATGAAACATTAAAAGATAAGTTTGAATTTATATATAGACCACACCCAAATGAGCTTTTGGATAATAAACTGACTGAACTGTCAAAAAAGTATAAAAACTTTCACATTATAGGTGAATTGACAATATCTGATTGGGCATTAAATATAGATTTAGTTTATACATGGACCAGTACATCTTCAGTTGAGTTTGCAGTTGCAAAGGTGCCAATAATTTCATTGATGCCATTTAAATTACCGAAGTATCATGAAATGCCATTAGTAAACAAATTGAAAACTGTAAGAACAATTGATGAGTTGATGTTTATGACTAAAGATATTTTCACGACTGATGGATGTGATATCAATAATGAGTTTTATGATGCAACAAGGTATTATTATTATTTGGAAAATGATAGCGCTTCTAAAAGCATTGTTGATTTTGTAAAAATTATTTTAAATGATGATAAAAATATTGTGAAAAGTGAATTTAATATATTTAAAGGTATTATAAAAATGTTTGTTTTTTTTATAGAATATATATTATTTGCTTTAAGAATAAGTCCTAATAAATATTTGGCAATTCGTTTTAGAGATGTGAGAACACAAAAATATATAGAGAATTATTGTCAATTCGTAAGAAAAAAATTATATGGGTAATATTATGAAAAACTTGATATTAATTACAGACGATAAAGGGTCGTGCATTGATTCTATAATTGCAACTGGGCTATACAATATTAAATTAGTTGTAGTGCCATATAAAGAAAATATTAAATATCTTAAAGATAAATATAATAACAAAATAGAAAATTATGTTTATTATATACCAGATACAAATGACGAGTTTCAAAAAGAATTTGGTTCTGATTATAATTTAACATATGAAGAAATAGAACAATATAGAGATGTACAGTTAAAATGTTATAGGTATAATCTTAGATATATTTATGATGATAATGCAAATAATAATATATATTATACTTCTTTGAAGTTTTTTTTAGGTTTTTTTAAGAATAATAATATCGATTGTGTATTTTCTAGAATAATGGAACATGGGGCAATATCAGATTCGTTAATATTTGAGATTGCTAAAAAAAATAAAATTCCAACCTATATTTTATCTATGAATACAGGCTTTGCGGGTAGAAATTTAGCATCGCTAATATGCTATAATGATAAATCATTTGTTAATGTGGCTGATGTAAAAAGAAAAGCAACAAATTTTAATGAATTGTTAGATAGCTTAAATGGAAATTATAGTAGTAATACAGTAGCTAAATTACCATTTTCAAAAATGATAAAAAAATTAATTTCAAAAAAAGACAAAACATTAATTAGTGTTATTAAATGGTTTTATAATTATAGAATAAAGTATTATATAAAGAATATAAAGTATTCTTTGATAAAAGATTTGTATAAGATACGAGAAGAAACTTCATTGACAGAAATGTTAAAAGGGAGATTGTATCTTAACAAATTAAAGCAATATTATAGAAAAAGCTCTATTAAACAAATTGAAGATAAAAAATATATTTTTTATCCACTTCATATGGAACCTGAAGCTGCAATTTTAGCCAGGCCAACTATGAATAGTCAATTGTTTGTTATAGAACAAATTTCAAATATGTTGCCTGAAGGTTATATGCTATATGTCAAAGAACATCCTGATCAATTTGCTGCTGTTCAACTTGAAAAATATTTCTATAAGAGTATGCATTATTTTAGAAATATTGATTTTTATAAACGATTATTAAGACTAAGGAATGTAAAACTTATAGATGTTTATATGCCATCTTCAAGCTTGATTGATAATGCTGAAGCAATAGTTTCAATTGCTGGGTCAGCACTTATAGAGTCAGTAGCTAAAAAGAAAACAATTATCGTATGGGGAAATGGTAGTAATTTTGTTGAGTTACTTCAAGATTCATTAAAGATAAATGGAATTAAAAGTTTAAATGATGCAATTGAAATAATAAAAAGAGGTTATACTCCTCAATATAATGATTTTAAATATATTGTTGATACATATATTATACCATTGAATGAAAAAGAGTTATATGATATAAACGAGACAATTGTTGATGTTATGACACTTATTAATGAAAAAAATTAGGACATAGTTGTATTTATGTATGTAATAAGTACATTCAAAAAAGTATTATCAATTTTAGATAAAAAACAAAAAAGAAATCTTTTTTTGCTTGTAGTTTTAATGCTATTTGCGGGTATTTTGGAATCAATAGGTATATCTTTAATTGTGCCATTAGTATATGTATTAATTGATGAGAATTCTTTTAATAATAATATAGTTATTAAAAGTATATGCAATATGTTAAATATTGAAACTCAAGTAAGTTTTATTGCCATTATGTTTATAGCACTTGGGATAACTTATATTTTTAAAAATTTTTATTTGTTTGCACAAACGAAATTGCAAAATAATTATGTATATAACAATAGAGCAAGATTTTTTAAATCTTTGTTTAGTCTATATTTGAATAAAGATTATTCATATTTTATTGATAATGCCGCTGGCAATATAGTTAGATCTATATATAATGATGTTATTTACACTTTTACAATTTTATTGTGTTTTATTAATATTATTACTGAATGTGTAATTTCATTTGTAATATTGGTATGCCTATTATTTATTAATTTTAAAGTCTCTTTATTTGTTGGATTTGTTTTGCTTTTTGAGCTCATAGTTATTAATAAAGTTATTAAGCCTTTGCTTACCAATAGTGGCAAAATAAATATTATTAATTCCAATAATTTTTTCAATAACATTATACAATCTATAGAGAGCATAAAAGAAATTAAAGTATTTAATAAAGAAAAATTTTTCATTACAAAAAATGAGAATTATGCAAGTAGGCTGTCAGAAACTGATAAGTTAAATGCCAATCTTTCAGTAATCCCAAAATTACTTATTGAAGCGTTTACCTTTAGCACTATTTTCTTTTTACTTGCTGGGGCTGCGATTATTGGCATCGACATAGAGTTATTAATACCATCTCTTTCTGCCTTTGCTGTTGCTGCGGTAAAGCTTTTACCATCAATTAATAAAATAAGTTCTAATTTAAGTAATATTTCTTATTATGTACCAAATTTAGATAACATAGTAAATGTTATTAAGGATAATAATTGTGTCAAGGAAAATACTGTAGTTAAAGATTCATTAAATAATACAATGGATTTTAATAGCAGAATTGAATTTAAGAATATTGATTTTAAGTACAATGGAACAAATAAATACATTTTTAAAAATTTAAATCTTCTAATTCCTGTTAATTGTTCAATGGGAATTGTTGGTGGTTCAGGAGAAGGAAAAACCACTTTGGTTGATTTATTAACAGGACTTTTAGAGCCAACTTCAGGAATGATTTTGTGTGATGGCAAAAACATTAATGATAATTATTGTTCTTGGCTTAATATTATTGGGTATATACCACAGAACACTACACTCATAAATGATAGCATAAGAGCGAATGTAGC
>CADCOW010000157.1 GCA_902803205.1 uncultured Eubacteriales bacterium
ATATTTTTGAAGAAAAACTATTGATTTTGTTGATAAATTTTTATTTTATGCACGTTTTTAACATTGTTGAGTGGACACTAGTTAATAACATAATCATTATTTCCATACCATTTTCTGTAATCTCCGCCTTTATTAAATGGGAAAAATTTTGCTTTAGAGACTTTTGCACTATCAAAATCATTGCTATTCAGCTGCTCATCAAATATACTTACTTCCCACCAAATTCTTAAAAATTTTTTGTTATCACTAGTAGATAAACCTTCCTTTGGTTCTGCTATTTCTTTCAATTGTTTACTTATTTTAAAATCATTTATTATATTTTCACTTAGCCAAAATCCAAATACAGAATTAGGTATATTCGTAAACTCTTGCTGATTTATTATGTATTTATTATTAGGTATTTCGCTCTTTAATTCATTAAGTAGAGCATTTTCCTGAATTGTCATATCCCCTTTATATGGCTCTAAATTTATATAAACTCCTTTTTCATTATTTATTTCATTCTTTATAACAAAAGCTGTTATATCAACTGTAGCCTCCTTAAAAAATGATCCTTTTGCCATCAACACCAAAGACTCAATGTGTATATCTTTTATTAATTTCAATCTCATGTCCAAATACGAGACAATGAACATCCAAACATTAGGTGTCATATATGCACAATATTTATTAACCTTAGTTAACATTATATTTCTACACATAAATGCACTAAATAAATCTTTGCTACCTGCACTAAAATTTTCATTTAAATACTGTTTTAAGTCATTTGGCATAACATAGTTATTTAAATAAGGCGGATTCGTCACTACAACATCGTATTTTTTGCTTAATATCTTTGCAACTCTAATTATATTTCTTAATTCTTCTTGTAATATTCTATTAAATAAATTTGGTGTCGCCTGTTCAAAGTATTTAGTTACCTTATCATAATCTTTTTCTTCTACTTTGAGAAGCGATCCTATTTCTTTACCATTTTCAAAAGTATCTATAAGATAATCTACTATCTCGTGAACTTCTTTATCTTTTATGTCATTTGCATATTGTCTAAGCTCAGGGTTTGACTCAGGTATTGATAATATGTTTAGTGAACTGAAATCTATTTTATTAAATATTTCACTGTCATATTCTCTTGCTTTAAGCATCACACTTATGATAGCAAATTGGCCAGCTCTATCATCTATATCAAGACCATATAAATTGTTTTTAAGTATTAATTCTGGGATATCTCTTTTGTTGTAGCCAGCACTTATGTATAATTTCATAAATACTTCAAATGCATATACGAGTATATGACCGCTGCCCATACAAGGGTCTACGAATGTTATATTCTCAGGTAGCATAGGGCTCGCATAGCTCGCCCCTACAGATTCGGGCTCGCAAGCTTCGCCCCTACGATTATCTTTCCCACCTACATTGATTTCAATATTATCTTTTATAAAATATTTAAATTCTGATTCAAGTGATTCATCACCAGTATTTTCAATCCAAAGTCTTCCGAGTGAGTTTTCTACCATATATTTTACTATCCAATCAGGAGTAAATATTTGAGACGCATAACAAATTTCTTTATCATTTAATTTTTTCTTGTCTGTAGAGTTTATAGTTTTTTCATGTTCTTCAGTAATGTAGTATTGATAAAGCCACCCTATAACTTCTATATCATTAAAATTATCTTCAGGTACTTCTTTTAAAAGTTTATCAAGAAAGCTATCCACATTTAATTGATTTTTTGGCATAAGTAATTCTATATAATCAGTTTCTCCATCAAAAATCTGCGGAAGGACTTTTCCCATCTTTTCACATAATTTTAAAAGTACTTTTTCATATTTTTCATTTATGTCAGTAATCTTTTCAAGCTTATCTATATCTATATCTACATTTATATCTAAAGAATTGTTTGTAAGATTATTTCTTTTTAATATTTCAGGCTCTTTATTACCATCTCTACTTGATAGAACTCTTATATCAAGTGATTCATTATTCTTTCCAAGTGGTAAGAAATTGTGAATTTCCATATATCTAAGACATATAAAACGATTAAACCAAGTAAAAGCAGCCTCTTCTATGACATGATCTTTCCCATATCTATCTTTCTTTTTTAGAAGCTTTTGTCTATGCTCATATTGCTCTTTAGTAAGGACAAGATTATGTTTTTCATTAGTAAGAGAATAAAGTTCATCCTTCTCAACCTCATCAAACTCTTCATCAAGATAATATAAAGCATACCTATCTGCCACCTTCTCATGAAGATGCTTTCTTGATTCAATTGCAAATCTTTTCAATACATTTTTATCCATATCTCACCCTTTTATTAGTTTTACTTAATAATTATTTTCTTGTTATCTTCAAGTTCTTTGTATAACTTACTCTTCAAATCATCTATAAAACTATCTATATCATCCTTTTTATCAATACTTACCGAATGACTTACTAAAGAATCTATGCGAACCACTTTTCTACTTTCTTTTTCAGAATCATTACTATTTGTATCAATGTTTTCTTTAGATCTTTTTGATTCATTTATGAAATTATTAACTGTGGTTTCCACAAGTTGCTTCTCAGCAAATATATCCTTGCATTCATTTGATTTCTCTAATACATTTTTTGCATTATTTAATATAGATATATATTTATTTTTTATGCCGTCGTCTACACCATTTTCATTAGAATACTTTTCAATGAATTCCA
>CADCOW010000158.1 GCA_902803205.1 uncultured Eubacteriales bacterium
CCTGATGTAGATGATAAAGATGTGACTGTCAGAAAGGCTGACAAACTTCGTGAGATAAAATCTCTTATTTCATATGCAGTTGGTTGTATGTTTGGCAGGTATTCATTAGAGAAAGAAGGACTCATTTATGCTGGCGGAGACTTTAAAGAAAGATTTAAAGAGCTTGGACTTGATTTGAATACATTAAAATTTAAAGTTGATGAAGATAATGTAATACCGATAACTGAAAAAGAATATTTAACAGATGACATACTTATGAGATTCATAGATTTTTTGAAAGTTTGCTATGGAGAAGACACTTTGACTGAAAATATTAATTTTATAGCTGAGACACTTGCTGAAGATATAGGTAGAAGTGATGGAGACCTTCCAAAGGATATCATAAAAAAATATTTTATAAAAGGTTTTTACAAAGATCATTTAAAAGTATATCAGAAGAGACCGATTTATTGGATGTTTGATAGCGGGAAGAATAATGCATTTAAGTGTCTCATATATATGCACCGATATGATAAATCACTTCTTGCAAATATCAGAATGAATTATGTTCATAAAATACAAAATGCATATGAGAATGACAAAAAAGATTTAGAAAAAAAGATTGATGGAGAGTCAAATGTAAGTATAAAAAAGAAATTAAATAAAGAACATACAATGCTGATTGGCAAAATTGAAGAGCTAAGAGTTTTTGAAGAAAAAATAGCCCACTTAGCAAACCAAAATATTGAAATTGATCTTGATGATGGTGTAAATGTAAATTATCAAAAATTTATTGATGTATTAGCAAAAAAGGATTAAACATGGAAAAAACATTGCAACTACTTGATGATTATTTAAATGGCAAGAACAGAAGGTCATTTGATACTATTTCACAGAAGAGAAAAATAATCATTTGGTATGATAAAAACAAAGAGTTTAAAGATTTAGTTGAGTCTATAATTAATAGTAGTTATGCGGAGGAGTTGACTGACAAAATCAAAAATGCTAAATTTTATTTATATGACAATAATAGTATAGAGATAAGATATAATATCGAAATACTTGATGAAACAAATGACATTGTCATATATTTACCATTTGAGAGACCAGCAGCAAAAGATAATAACTATTTATTAGATATCGAGTCATTTAACTATGACTACATTTTTATACCTGATAACACAACCATTAAACTAAGTGAATACAATTTATCTATTGATTGCAAGAAAGTTCTAGATGAGTACAAACTATTTTTCAGAGACAAAAAGCGAGAGGCTAAATTTAAAGATAGAATAAATAGTGGTATGAGTCCAAATGAGGTTGAAAGAGTAATTGTAGCAATCATATTAGGAATAGACAATACAACTGATGATGCAATACTGAAAAGCTATATAAAATCATATTACGAAGATAAAAAAGCTTTTGATGATATGATGAAATTTGCAAAACAGTTTATTTGTAAATTATTTAAGGAGTATTTGCATATTACGTTAAATGAAAATAGTGACATTGAAAATGAGTTTTACAAAATACTATTTACCCACTTTGTAAAAGATTTAAAGATAAATGAATCTACTAGAAAAGTTATAGATAGATATGGAGTATTTTATAATCAAGAATCAAGTACAAATTCTTATATACTTGCTAATGCATTAATGAAAGATATTGAAACTATGGAAGTATTCAATAAGATTTCAGATGACTCATATGTGAAAATAGGAATTGAAAATATTATTGAAAATGTAGATATTGAAGCTTTATATAATGTAGATACATATAGAGAGATAGATAGAAAAATAATCAATCATATTATCAATAGAATTACTGATAACAATTATAAATATGATGAATTAATTGATTTAATCAACGAAAGAAAGAAAAAATATTGGTATAAAACAAACTTTGAATATGACTATATGGTTATTGAATATATATTATATTTTTATAATAAGATAACTACTATAAATGATGCAAAAAGTATAAGAGCAATTGAAGAGTTTGTAAAATTGTATGAAGATAAATATCAAGTGATAGACTTTATATATAGAAAAATTAGTACAGCATTAATGAATGTAGAGAATAGAGACATATATAAGAACTTGATTGAATTAATAAATAATAAGTATGATATGGATTTTATACAAGAAATACAAGAGAAATGGTATAAATTGATATCTGAAAAGAATGATTACAACATAAACTCAATTGAAAAACAGCAAGAGTTTTATGCAAATAATGTAGAAACTTTTGAAAATAAAAAGGAAAGGGTATTTGTTATAATTTCAGATGCCTTAAGATACGAATGTGGAAAAGAACTATATCTTGAAATCAACAAATTTGCATCAAATGCAGAAATAAAGTCAGTTCTTGGAACAGTCCCATCGTATACAAAATTGGGAATGGCTGCATTGTTGCCACATAACAAATTGTCCTTTGAAAAAGATGATGTGCTAATAGATAATAATAAAACAAGTACTATAGCGGAAAGAGATAAAGTTTTAAAAAATAAGTTTTCTGAGTCTCTTGCCATAAAGTATGAAGATTTAATAAGCAAAACCAAAAATGACTGGAAAAAAGATTTATCGGGTTATAAAATTATTTATATTTATCACAATGTTATAGATAAAACTGGTGAACATGATGAAAATAAAGTTTTTGAAGCGTGTGATACTTGTATAAAAGAGTTAAAAAAATTAATTATAAATTTGCATACGACATTTAGCAGTGTTTCACTCTTTGTAACATCTGATCACGGATTCTTTTATCAGAATAAAAAAATTGAATCACATATGAAGACAGAAAAAGTAAGTGATGGTATTTTAGTAAAAGATAGATATACATATACAACTGAAAAAATAGAGGAGCCTGGAATATTGTCTATTGATATGTCATATATTACAGATACAGAGAATAAATTTGTAAATATCCCTAAGAGTTATAATCAATTTTATAAACAAGGAAGTTATAATTCATACATACATGGTGGTGCATTGCCAGAGGAATTAATACTTCCTCTAATATATGTTAAAACAAAAAGAGAAGATAGTAAAGGCAATAATAGATTGGGGAAAAAAGTATCAATCACATATAGCGGTCTCTCAAGGAAAATTACTAATACTATAACTTATTTAGATTTCGTACAAGAGAATAGTGTATCTGATGAGTTGAGAGAATGCAGATATTTATTGCACTTTGAAGATGGAGAAGGTAATAGAGTTTCTGATGAAACAACTATAGTAGCAAATAAAACATCAGAAGATATA
>CADCOW010000159.1 GCA_902803205.1 uncultured Eubacteriales bacterium
TGCTGATAAGAGTTTTACATTTATCACAAAGACACCACCTGCAGCAGTTCTTATTAAGAAGGCTTGTAAGATTAAATCTGGATCAGGTGTTCCAAATAAAACTAAAGTTGCAACTATTAAAAAAGCAGATCTTCAAAAGATAGCTGAGACAAAGATGAAAGATTTAAATGCTGCCAGTCTTGAAGCTGCTATGTCAATGATTGCCGGAACTTGTCGTTCTATGGGCGTAACTGTAGAGGAATAGGGGAGGTAATGTAATGAAAAAGTTAGCAAAGAAGTATGAAGCAAAGATAAAAGCATATGATTCAAAGAAATTATATGATGCTAAAGAAGCAATTTCTGTAGTTAAGAAAAATGCAACTGCAAAATTTGATGAGACAATAGAACTTCATGTGAGAACAGGTTGTGATTCAAAATATGCAGAGCAACAAATAAGAGGTTCAGTAGTTCTTCCAGCAGGTACTGGAAAGAAAGTAAAGATATTAGTATTTGCAAAAGATGCAAAAGCTGATGAAGCAAAAGCAGCTGGTGCTGATTATGTAGGTGTTGATGAATATGTACAAAAAATTCAATCAGAAGGCTGGCTTGACTTCGATGCAGTAGTAGCAACTCCAGATATGATGGGAACTGTTGGTAAACTTGCAAAGATTTTAGGACCAAAAGGTCTTATGCCAAACCCAAAGACTGGTACAGTTACAGCTGATGTAAAGAAAATCATAGAAGAGTTAAAAGCAGGTAAGGTTGAGTATCGTCTTGATAAACAAAATCTTATTCACTGCCCACTTGGAAAGGCAAGTTTCAGCGAGGATAAGTTAGAGCAAAATCTTGATGCTCTTATGAATGCAATAGTAAAAGCAAGACCTCAATCACTTAAGGGAACTTATTTAAAGAGTATAACTATTACTTCAACTATGGGACCTGGAGTTAAACTAAATACAATTAAATATGCAGTGTAATTTAAAATGGACCTATAATGGTCCATTTTTATTACAATGACAGTATTTTAAAATCATAAAATATTAACGAAAATTTAATGTTTTTTCATTGTAAATGTGGTATAATGTAATAAGAGGGTAAATGATGAAAGATTGTTCGCTTATTTTTGATTTAAATAATGCAATTCAAAAAATTCTTTTTGTAAATAAGAGATGTTTTGAATTGCGATAAAACCAGTGTGGCATAATGCCTGCTGGTTTTTGTAACTTTAATTATATGTGGATAGTAGAATGGAGTTAGGTATGAAAATAGTTATAGGTAATGACCACGCTGCTGTAGATATGAAGTGGAATATAAAAGAGTATATAGAATCTATGGGTTATGAAGTTATAAATGTAGGAACAAATGAAAATAAGAGTTGTGATTATCCAGATATAGCTGTTATGGCCTGTGAAAAAATAATAAAGAAAGAAGCGGACCTTGGAATATTAATTTGTGGTACTGGTGTAGGGATGAGTTTGGCTTCAAATAAAATAAGAGGTATAAGAGCCTGTGTATGCTCTGAAACTTATTCTGCAAGACTTTGCAGAGTTCATAATAATGCAAATGTTTTATGTTTTGGAGAAAGAGTTATAGGCATAGAGACTGCTAAAGAGTTAGTCACAGCATTTTTAAATGCAAAATTTGAAGGTGGCAAGCACGAAGTAAGAGTGAATAAAATTATGAGCATTGAAGAAGGCACATATAAGTAAATGATATATAAAGAAAAAATATTAGAAACTATTGTTAAAGATTTTTTTGATACTAAGATTATTAAAGATGGCGATATAATAGTTATAGCATTAAGCGGTGGTATGGATTCTATGTGCCTGTTTGATGCATTTTATAAATTACAATCAGAATGTAATTATAATCTTATGGCACTTCATATTAATCATGGTATAAGAGGAAAAGAGGCAAGTAGAGATGAATCATTTGTAAAAGATTATTGCAAAAGCTTTGATGTGAAATTAGTAGTTGAAAAAGTTGATGCTGTTTATATGGCGAAGAAAAAAAATCTTACACTTGAAGAGGCGGCAAGAAATCTTAGATATGATGCTTTTGACAAAATATGGAAAAAAATATCACTTAAAAATAGTAAAAATGATGTTTATATATTAGTTGCCCACCATGAAAAAGACCAAGTAGAAACTATTATTCATAATATAGTTAGGGGAACTGGCATAAAAGGTCTTGTGGGGATGAAAAAGCAGAGTGGATATATTTTAAGACCTTTGTTATGGTTAAAAAAAGAAGATATAAAAAAGTATATTGATAGATATAATATTCCTTTTGTGGAAGATTCTACGAATGAAGATATATATTACACAAGAAATTATATAAGGAAAGAAATTGTTGATAGATTAGAAAAGATTAATATAAAAGCTTGTGAACATATAGTTGAACTTTCAAAAATGGCAAATGATATAAATGACCATCTTGAAAATGAAAGTAAAAAGGCATTTAAAGATTTAACACTTGATAAGGGTGAAAATAAGATTATTATAAGTTTAAAAAAATTTCGTTTGAAAGATAAAATTATAAAGGTGGGGATTATAAGGGAAACACTTAATTACCTTGTAAATACATTAAAAGACATAACTAAAATAAATATGAATGACATAATAGAACTTGTAGAAAAAGAAAAAGGTGGACATCTTGATTTGCCTTACAATATAACTGTTGATAAAAAACAAAATGAACTCACATTTAAAAAAAATGATAGTAATATAAGTATGAGTAGGAGGAAAAAGAAATGAGTAGAGAGATAAGAGAGTTTATAAAAGAAGAGCAAATAATAAAAAGAGTGAAAGAATTAGGGAAGCAGATTAGTGAAGATTATAAAGGTAAAGATATTATGCTTGTCGGAATATTAAAAGGTAGTGTGCCATTTCTTACTTCTCTTATGTGGGAAATTGATAATCCACTTCTTACGATAGATTTTATGCAAGTATCAAGTTATGGGTCAGGAACTGAATCATCTGGAGATGTAAAAATCTTGAAAGATTTAGATGATTCAATAAAAGACAAAAATGTATTGATAGTTGAAGATATAGTTGATACAGGTAGAACCATAGAAAGACTTAAAGAAATGCTTAGCACTCGTGAACCAAAAAGTTTAAAAGTATGTACTTTGCTTGATAAACCATCAAGAAGAGAGTGTGATGTTAAAGCAGATTATATAGGTTTTGAGATAGAAAATGTATTTGTGGCAGGATTTGGTTTAGATGATGACCAATATGTTCGCCAACTCAAATATGTAGGAGAAGTAATATTTTAATGTTGTAGCGGTAAATATTATTCGCTACATAGTGTTTAATTATATAAAATAAGAGGTAGAAGCATGAAAAAAAATATGAAAAAATTAATTGCAACAATTTTATGTATTACAATGGTGTTTAGCAACACTTTACCATATTTTGCTGAAAATAATGAGACTAGTGGATCAGTAGTTGAGAGTAGTAAGGAATCATCAACTGAATTAGAGAGCACAAGTATTGTTGGAAGCATTGAAAACAATGCGGGTGAAAATGAAGAAGAACCTACTGATCTTGAAAATGTGACTGAAGTTGAGGAAGAAGAATCAGAGTCTACTTCTGATGAGAAAGAAACTGAAAGTAGTGAGAGTAGCGAAAACAAGGAAAGTAGTGAAAATGATGAAAGTACTACCACTACACTTGTTAATGAAGAAACTGATGAAATTACTACAAAATCTATAAATGATGAAGAGAGTAGTAATGAAACTACTGAAAGTATCACTACAACAATCGTAAATGATGAAAGTAGTGAAAATACTGAAAGCACCACTACAACAATCGTAAATGATGTAAGTAGTGAAAATGCTGAAAGCACAACTACAACATCTGAAAATGTTGAAGAGAGCAGTAGTGAATCAAAAAACAATTCTTCAAACAATTTAGCACCAGAAGAAAAGCCTGCAACAAATAGTGATGCAACTAAAGAAGAAAGCAATGATTTAGTTGGTGAAAAAGAACAAGTTGCAA
>CADCOW010000160.1 GCA_902803205.1 uncultured Eubacteriales bacterium
AATATATGCCGATATGGCGAAATTGGTAAACGCACACGACTCAAAATCGTGCGGGAAACCTTGTGGGTTCGAGTCCCACTATCGGCAATAATGAATTGTAATACTGCACAAAAAAATATAAATAGTTTTTTAAGAGAAACTCTGAGAGGGAATGAACTTCGTAGGACCTATTATCATTTGAAAAAGTGTCAGGAATGTAAAGAAGTTTTACTTGATGAGTTTTCTTTTTATACAGCATTTAATGATTTGGATAAAGATTTAAACTTTAATTATCAAAAACAACTGGCTGAATTTATGAACAAAACTGAAAATATAATCAAGACAAGTGACAGTAAAAAAACAAGAAAGTATTTGATAACCAGTATTGCTATTTGTGTTGTATTTGTAATACTATTAGTTATTGCAATTAAGGTGATGTATTAATGAGTGAGAAAAAATCAAAAATTTTATTAATTGATGCTTACAGTATCATATGTCGTGGCTTTTATGCCCTGCCACTCCTTTCGACAAAAAGTGGTTATCATACCAATGCTGTTTTAGGTTTTTTAAATATTTTATTTAGAACAATAGATGAAGAGAAGCCAGATTATATTGCTGTAGCATTTGATGAAAATGCTCCAACATTTAGGCATAAATTATATAAAGAGTATAAGGGACAAAGAAAACCAATGCCTTCTGAATTGAAAGAGCAAGTCCCTTATGTGAAAGAAATATTAGCTGCTATGGGGATAAAAACTTTTTCAAAAGAAGGTTTTGAAGCAGATGATATTTTAGGTTCACTTGCAAATAAGTTAGCAAATAAAAAATTAGAAGCAGTTATTTTATCAGGTGATAAGGATATGCTTCAACTTGCAACTTGTGATATAAAGATAAGGCTTGCAAAAACAGTAAAAAGTAATTCTGAGATATATCCTTATTATGCAAAAGATGTAGAAAAAGAATACAATATGACTCCAACAGAGTTTATTGATTTAAAAGCAATTATGGGTGATACATCAGACAATATCCCAGGTGTAAAAGGTGTTGGAAAAATTACAGCAAATGATTTAATAACAAAGTATAAAAGCATTGATAATATTTATGCACATATTGATGAGATAAAAAAACCAAGTGTTGTGAAAGCATTTACAGAAGGAAAAGAGGATGTAAAATTATATAAGAAACTTGTGACTATTGTTAAAGATATTGACTTAGATGCAAATATAGATGATTTGAAAATTGTAGATTTATTTAATCCTGATTCGTTTAAAGTTATTGAAAAATATGAATTAAAATCTTTATATAAAAAATTTGGGAAAAGTAAGACAACTGGCAAGAGTAAAAAAACTGAAAATACTTTGCTTGATGGTTTTGTAGATTTAGATAATAATATAGGTGATGTAGAAAAAAGTAATGAAAAGTTTGATGACAATGATAAAAAATATGCCTATAATTTAAAGAATAGATATAAAGAATTGGATGATAGTGATATATGGGCTAAATATATTCCAAATAGTAAAATGGAAGATTTGACAATTATGTCTTATATTTTAGACCCTATAAAGAAAGACTATGAAGATATAAGATTTATTGAACAAAAAAAATTATATGATGAACTTAATAAAAAGATTAAAAACTTATCACTTGATAAAGTATATAATGATATAGATTTGCCACTTGTTAGAGTTTTGTATAATATGGAAAAACTTGGGATAGGTGTTGATGAAAAATTTATAAATAACTTTGCTAAAAATTTATCTAAAGAGATTAAGAAACTTGAAGAAAAAATACATAAACTTGCAGGAGATGATAATTTTAATATTAATTCACCAAAGCAACTTGGCGAAATATTATTTAATAAGTTAGGACTTGATTATGAAAGAAAGAAAGGTGAAAAGCAATCAACAGGGGTTGAAGTTTTGCAAAAATTACTGGATAAACATGACATAATAAAACCTATAATGGATTATAGAACTTATAGTAAATTACTTACAACTTATGCTGAGGCACTTCCAAAATATATTGTAGATGGAAGAATCCACACCAACTTTAATCAAACAGAAACTGCTACAGGTCGTTTATCAAGTGACAATCCTAATCTTCAAAATATTCCTATAAGAACTGAACTTGGGCGAGAACTTAGAAAAGCATTTGTACCAAGGGATGGATATATATTTATTGATGCAGATTATTCGCAAATAGAACTTAGAATACTTGCTATTTTATCTGGTGATGAGAATCTTATAAATGCGTATAAAGGAACTGCTGATGTCCATAGTAAAACAGCAAGTGAAGTTTTTGGAGTTGATATAAAGGAAGTGACACCAGAACTTAGAAGAAAAGCAAAAGCAATTAATTTCGGTATTGTATATGGTATGTCTTCTTATGGTCTTGGTGAAGACTTACATATTGATACAAAAGAAGCAAAATTATATATAGAAAAATATTTTGATAGATATAAAAAAGTTAAAGAATATCTTGATAAAACTGTTGAAGAAGCAAAATTAAATGGTTATACCAAGACATATTATGGTCGTATTAGACCTATTCCTGAATTTAGAATTGGAAATGCTATGCAAAAAGCATTTGCAAAAAGAGTAGCAATGAATTCTCCTATCCAAGGGACTGCAGCCGATGTTATGAAACTTGCTATGATAGGAGTTGATACAGAATTTGAAAATCAAAAACTTAAATCAAGAATTGTATTGCAGGTTCATGATGAAATTTTGATAGAATGTAAGATTGGTGAAGAGGAAAAAGTTAAAAAGATATTAAAAAAACAAATGACAGATGCTTTTGATTTTGAAGTTAAACTTGAGATAGATATAAAAGAAGGAAATAACTGGGATGCAGCACATTAGGTATAAGTATGGGAATGAGAGAGGATATAAGAATACCATTAACTATGCTCAGTATAAGTTTTTTAGATAAATTGCCATATAAAGGTTCTTACAATGGTAAGAGATTTTTATTTGAAAAAGTTAAAGTAGAGAAAAATGGCGATGATAAAAACACTGAAGATGTGATAAATAATAATAAAGTAGATACTAATTATATGCTTAGAGTATATATATGGAAAGATTTATTTAATTTTGAAAATACTGATAAAAAGGATATGATAATAAAAGAATTTGATTATTCAAAAGATGGTATTGAAGAAGGAATTAATTTTGTGGAGGAAACAAAAGTATAATGGTACTTGGCATAATAGGCAAGGTTGGTTCTGGGAAAACATTGTGTAGTGAATTTGTTGAAAAAGAATATAGTGCAAAAGTTTTTTCTTGTGATAAAATCGCAAAAGAAATTATCGAGAACAAAGAAACAGATTATAAGCCACAACCATCAAATATATTTTTTAGAAGTATGGAAGCACAAGAAGAATGTAGGCAAAAAATTCATAAAATTGTATTTGATAAAATAGATAAAAGTGTGAAAAGTTTAAAACAAGAGAATAGTAGCTGTTTGATAGTTATAGAGTGTGCACTTCCAAGTGAAAGATTATATGACATTTGTGATAAACTTATATGTGTAAAAAATAGTTATGAGAATAAAGTGAAACTTTTAAAAGATAAAAGGGATTATGATGAAGAGGCAACAAAACTTATATATGATTCGCAAAAGTATTATGATAAATATTATGATAAAGCAGATATAATTATATATAATGATGGAACAAAATTGGAATTAGAAAAAAAATTAAAAGAGGTAATTGATGAAATTTATATCATTTGCAAGTAGTAGCAAAGGTAATTCAGCACTGATTTCATATAAAAATACAAATGTACTCGTAGATTGCGGCATATCAAAAAAGAAAATTGTAGAATGTTTAAGTCAATATAATTTAACTTTAGATGATATAGATTGTATATTTATAACTCATCAGCATATTGACCATATATCAGGTCTGCAAGGAATATTGAAAGATAATGATATAAAGATTGTGTCACAAAGGGAAACATTAAAATACATAGCAAATTTTCTGGATGAAAAAGGTATTAAGCTAAATCTCAACAATTTTAAAATAGTAAGTCCAATAAATATTTTAAATGATAATTCTTATATGACTGTTGGCAATATAAAGTTTTACCCACTTAAAGGTTGTCATGATGTACCATCACTTTATTATAAATTTGTACTTGGTGATACTGTTGTAGCAATACTTACTGATATGGGAAAGTATAATGAGTATAATTTAAGAACACTTGATGATGTCCAGTATTTGATGCTTGAGTGTAATTATGACAATGAAATGCTTATGGGTAATTCTTATCCACCATTTTTAAAGCAGAGGATACTCGGTGAGGGTGGACATTTATCAAATATAAACTGCTCTGAAATAATAATGAAGATTGCCAATGACAATTTAAAAGAAGTTTATTTATCACATATAAGTGATGACTCAAATTCTGAAGAGTATGCTTATGAATTTGTGACTAATTATTTGCAAGAGAATTATATGGGAAATAATAAATTACCAAATATCAAAGTTTCAAAGCGTCTTAATATAACAGAGATATTTAATGATGATATATAGAAGGTGAAAAATGTTTAGTGAAATAACAAAAAGAAATCTTGCTCTTCTTACTGACTTCTATGAACTTCTTATGATGGAAGGATACTTTAGTTGGTCAAAAAAAGAAAGAAAGGATGAGCTATTAGTTACCTTTGATGTTTTCTATAGAAATAATCCATTTGGAAATGGGTTTGCAGTATTTTGTGGACTAAATGAGATTATAGATTATCTTGAGAATTTAAAGTTTAATGATGATGATATTGAATATTTGAAAAAATATAATATATTTAATGAAGAGTTTTTAAATTATTTAAAAAATTTTAAGTGGACTGGAAGTGTATATGCTTTTGAAGAGGGAAGTATAATCAATAAAAAAGAACCAGTGATTAAAATTGTAGCACCTATAAGTCAAGCTCAACTTATAGAGTCTGCTATGCTCTGTGCATTTAATCATGAGACATTGATAGCTACTAAGGCTTATAGAATATGCGAAGCAGCAAAACCATATGGTGTGATGGAGTTTGGACTAAGACGTGCTATGTCATTTGATGCTGCAATTTATGGTGCAAAGGCTGCATGTATAGCAGGTTGTATAGGAACTTCAAATGTATTAACTGCAAAAATGTTTGATCTTCCTGCACTGGGGACTATGGCACATTCTTGGATTATGTCATTTGATGATGAATTAACTGCATTTAAAGAGTTTGCATTAAAATATCCTGATATGGCAATTCTTTTAGTTGATACATATGACACATTAAAATCCGGTATTCCAAATGCTATTAAAACATTTGACTACATGAAAGAAAAAGGTATAAAGAGTAAAAAGTTTGGAATAAGACTTGATAGTGGAGACCTTGCTTATCTGTCTAAAGTTGCAAGAAAGATGCTTGATGAAGCTGGATATAAGGAAGCGGTTATCTGTGCATCAAATGACTTGGATGAAAACCTTATCATGTCACTTAATATGCAGGGTGCTCAGATTGGTTTATATGGCGTAGGTACAAAACTTATAACTGGAAATGGCGCTACACTTGGTGGGGTATATAAACTTTCAAGTGTATATGATGAAAAGACTAAAGAATATAAACCAAAACTTAAGATATCTTCAAATGTTGAAAAGGTTACTAACCCTGGTAATAAAGAAGTATATAGAGTATATGATGAAAATGATAAGTTGTTTGCTGATTTAATTGCATTTAGTGATGAAGAATTTGATGAGAAAAAAGAACTTATACTTTTTGATCCGGTTAATACTTGGAAGAAAAGAGTGATGATACCTGGTCAATATAAAATCAAAAAAATGCTAAAGCCAATTTTTGTAGATGGGAAACTTGTATATGAGAGAAAAACTGTTGCAGAGTCTAAGAGGTATTTTGAAAATGAACTCAGTACACTTTATGATGATAATAAGAGACTTACAAATCCGAAAGAGATATATGTTGATTTGTCACAAAAATTATATGATAAGAAAATTGAATTATTAAGTATATATAATTAGAATCACTATTGTTATTATTTTACTTAGCTTTCCCACTTTCGTGCTTGGTCCTCACAGGAAGAATTA
>CADCOW010000161.1 GCA_902803205.1 uncultured Eubacteriales bacterium
TCTAATAGATACATACAATGTAAACTCTGTATCTTTAACTTTCCTATAAAAACATCTATATTCATTACCATTATATACATAACTTCCTCTACCAGATTCTTTGCCCTTTGCTCCATCTAAAAACTGATGAATTGTTCCTTTTTTTGCTTCTTCTTTATTATACAAATTTGCTCTTGCATTATAAATTAGTTTATTATTATTATCTACTATAAATAAATTTGCATGTTCTGGTGGTACTAAGTTCAAATTACTATTATTCAATGAATCAACATATACCTCAATAGAAATAACTCCTAAAACCTTACCATTAACTCTATATGATTTATCTATAGAAATAATATCCTTATCACTTAATACATCTTTATATGAACTATTCAGTATTATACTTGTTGTTGCTATTGCATTCTTATACCAATCCTCACTTTTATAATCTAATTCTTCGCCAGCATATTTAGAACTATTATCATAATCATAATCCGATGCAAAAATAGCTACTCCATTTTCAGTAAGTATATAGGCATTTCTTATTTGTGTTCCATCAATAGTTGTAAGTACCAATTCGTCTTCTATATCCAGAAGAATCCCTAAATCCTTTTCAACATCTACCTTTTGTTTGTCAATTCCAGTTTGATAGAATACCTTGACTTTTTTACTATTTTTTAAATTATTTGATAAGTTGCTTTGTGCTGTATTATTTTTTGCAAGATTCAAATAGTAAGCACTATCCTTTTCATAGTCCTCATATCTTAATACAAGACTATTTGAAAAATATTGTAGATCTAATTTTAATTGATTTATAGCATATGCAAAAGCATTTGCTTCAATATTAACATAGTTTTCAATAAATACATCTTCATTTTCATTAATCATTTTTTTTGAAACATCATTGACATCATTGCTAAACTCTGTAAATGAATCACTTATATTATCTCTTAGTTGTCTTGTTTGTAATCCCAAAACAAATAGCACCACAAAAGAAAACATCAAAACAAATGCTACTAAATATATAAAAAACTTTGAACCGATTTTTTTTAGTTCTGTTGGCACTTTTTTAACCTTTAATATTTAAAATATATATAAACCCTGTCACATTTAATATACTCATTACATCAGCATTTACATTGATTATTTCCATGGTTTTTCCGATTGCCTTTAACTCTTTTTCATTGGCAATTAAAATCCTAAGGCCAGCAGATGAAATATATTCAAGATTTTTAAAGTCGATAACTATATCTTTCTTTTTTTCTAACTCTTTTTTCATCGCTTCTTCTAAAACTGGAGAACTTAATTTATCAAGCCTCCCCTCTAAAAATATTGTAATCTTTTCATCAGTTTCATTTCTTGAAATATTCATATTTACTCCTCTCTACTTATTATTTTTTGCTACGTTTTCACCAGCTATTGTACCAAATATTGTTATATCTGCAACTGCATTCCCTCCAAGTCTATTCGCACCATGTATTCCACCAGTAACCTCTCCAGCAGCATATAAACCCTTTATAACATGATTATTTTTATCAAGGACTTCTGCTTTTTCATTAATCTTAAGTCCTCCCATAGTATGATGCACTGAAACTTTTCTTGGAGTAGCAACATAAGGTCCTTTAGTCAATTTTGTAGAATATAGTGTCCTACCAAACTCATCTTTTTTATCACCATCAACACATTTATTAAAATCATCTAATGTAGCTTTTAAGTTTTCTACCGGAACATTGATTTTTTCACAAAGTTCTTCTAATGTATCTCCAACATATATATATTCGTTATCAACAAGATATTTTAAACTAAATCCATCAGCTGACTCAAAATCATTTCCATATATACTTACATAATCATCACCATCACCTGATTCAAGTATATAAAAAAGATTTTCATCAATGTTTAAAATACTCTCTGAAATTACATCTCGTCTATCACCTTCATTTACAAATCTCTTTCCTTCTTTATTGATAAATATAATTTCATCAACAGCATTCACATCTCTTTTTGGATAACGAGTAAGTTTTCCATTTTTTACATTTCCAAGATATAAAAGTTGTATTTGACTCATATCTACTGTGTCGGCCCCAGCATTTAATCCCATTTCTATACCAGCACCAGTTGATGATGTTTCTCTATTTGTAGTTGTTGCATTATCTAAATCTTTCCATTTTGTATTATATTTATTTAGCATCGCTTTGTTTGCAGAGAAACCACCAGTTGCAATTACTACACCTCTATTTGTAGAAATAGTAAACTCATTTTTATTTTTGTCTATACACTTTACTCCTACAACTTCTTTGTTCTCATTGGTTATTATTTCTTTAGCCTCTACATAAGTTAAAACTTTTATATTGTCATGTTTTTTAACTTCATTTAATAAAGTAGAAATAATGCCTGTACCCATCGGCATAGCTGAAGTATGCGTTCTCTCCCAAAGAGCTCCTGCACCTTGCGAGATACTATCATAAATTTTAAATCCCATACCCTTAAGTAACTCAAGTGTTTTAAACGCATTATTTGCAAATGTTTCAATCAATGATAAATTTCCTATCTTGTCTCCGCCATTATAAGTTTGAAGTGCAAACCAACTTTCACTATCAAATACACCTGCACCACCATCTAACTTATTATTTAAAGTTTTAAATTCTTCTAATTCCGTTCTAACTTTATCTTGCAACTTTTTATGTTCATCATTTATAGGAGTTTCATTTAATGCTTTTTCAATAACTGCTATTTTTTCTTCGCTCATCATAGGTAGTTTCTTTTGAAGTTCACTGTCAGGAGCATTGTAAATCGCCCCACACACAAGAGTATTTCCACCTATTTCACCATTTTTTTCTACTATAATGACATTTGCACCATTTTTCGCTGCACTTATTGCTGCAGTAAGTCCTGCACCACCGCCACCAATAATTACAACATCAGTAGTCGTATCTTCATTTTTAATATCAAAATTTACTCTTTCAACATATTTTTCAAGTTTCTTTTTTTCTTCATCAGTCAACTCTATATTAGAAA
>CADCOW010000162.1 GCA_902803205.1 uncultured Eubacteriales bacterium
GATTTATAAGAGTGGTTTCAAAACCACTCTTTTATTTTCTAATTAAAAAAAACAAATTTTAACTTTATTTTTCATTGTGAAATACTATTTTTTGTGATAAAATTATTTAATAAGGTAAACAAGAGGAGCCTTTGGCTACTCTTTATTAAGTTGTATGAGATTTAAAGCAAATAGAATTCCATATTTAAATCAGTTTACTAATTTTGGCATAGCTGTGATGTCAATATTATTTCTGATTATCTTATTTGTATTAGTTGTAATTATACATTCATTAATGTTGTAGAAAGGATTTATATGAGACAAAAATTAGAAAACGATTTAAAACAAGCACTTTTATTAATTGATTCAAATTGGAGCATGCAAAATAATTTTTATGATAAAAGAACAAATTTTATCTATAGTTGTGAAACCCTTTCAGAGTGTTTGTCTAAAATTGATAGTTTGGGTGTTGATAAAAACTATGCTTTGCATCGTTGGTATAATTATAAAACATCAGTTGAAGTCGAATACATTTTTTGTGATTATGGTGCTGTACATGAAACTGATAAGTATAATCACGATGTTGATATATTTATAGAAAATATACCATTTGATGTTAAACTAACAGTATATCCAAAAGCATTATCAAGCCGACCATATGATTTAAACTCAAGAGATGGTAAAAATGATATGATACGATGGTTTTATGAACACCAATCTCAAGAGGGAAGAAAACAAATATTGAATCGTTTATATGTTGTTTGTGATGGTGAAATTCAAAATAAAATGATAAAAAAGAAATGCGAGTTTAGTACAATTGAAGTTAAAATAAAAGACTTTATGAATGAGATTAAACTTAACGGAATAAATCAATTAGAAATATTTGATAACGGAAAAAACTATAGAGTTTTTTCTGATATTGTTGTTGTATAAGGGGGCTATATGGGAAATTTGTCAAAACCTGAATTGTTTTTAGAGTTGGCACAGCCTAATAGTAAAGGTATATCAAGATGGGTGTCAGTTACAGAATTTGCAGGAAAATATAAAAGTTTAGTATTTGGTAATGGTGCCGACTGGGCAAGAAAGGAGGGAACATTGGCAAAAAAGTATGTAATCGAATTTGACAAATCAATTACAGCTGGAAATCGAATTGATAGAGTTAGATTAAATGGTTTTAATAATAATACATTTTCTCAAACTATATCTCCTGAAATATGGAAACAAGTCAAAAGTCAAAGATGTGTTATTCTTGGAACATCAAATCCTGAAGTAGACCATAAAAATGGAAGGAAAAATGAGAGCAGAGTAATGAATAATGAGGCACAAACAGTTGACGATTTTCAACCATTAAGTAAGGCTGCGAATGATGCAAAAAGACAGTTCTGTAAAGAATGTGTGCGAACTGGAAAACGATATGATGCAAAAACTATAATGGGATATCCAATAAGCTTTTATAAAGGTGGTGCAAACCACGATGGAACTGAAACAGGTTGCGAAGGGTGTTTTTGGTACGACCCAATTGAATTTAGAAAACATTTGAAGGAGATATAAACTATGACTCATGTGTTTATTGTAAATGATGATTCGTTTAAGATTCATTTAAACTATATGTTTGCTGGTACAGGAGCAAAAGATAATGATTTAAATTATTTAATTAAACAAGAGAGTATTCATCCTACTGTTGAACGGTTATTGAACGGAATGAATGCTGATATTTCAAGGGTATCTGTTGGTGACAAAGTTATTTTTTATCTACAAAGTGGAGATGGTCACGAAGGACAGTTTTATGGTGTTTTCAAGGTTAAAGATAAGCCTTACGGCACTGATGGAAATAATTTAATAAATTTATTAAATAAGAAACTGATTTTTAGAGTTGAACTCACTGAAGATATTGTTTATCCTATTGGAGTGACTGAAAGAGAAGCTTTAGATGATATTTCAAAAATTAATCATCCATGGGAAATGGTATGGAGTTTAATATACAGAAAGCTCAAAGCGAATAGAGGATGTACAATGATTACAGAAAGTGAAGAAGAATATTTAATTTCGTTAATAAAAGCAAAGAATAACAATAATTCAATTAAATCAGCAACTGGGCATTACGACTTTGATTGTCAAAACAATCAAATAATTACTTTTAATAATTCGCCATCTTTAGGTGATACTAAAGTTTCATTAGATATGACAAAAATTATTATTGATAAGTTTAATAATAACAGAGCCCATGAGAGCAATCTTCAAGCATATATTTTACAGAACATTAACAATATACCTATTATAAAAGTCGGAAATGGTAATATAAGATGGATTGGCAATGAAGTTTCTTGTGGTGTCGGTATGCAAAGTATTGATATTATGCTTATACAAGATAATAAATGTAATAATAAAAATGAGAATGAAAACGGGAATTCGCTTGACTTCATTTTATGTGAACTTAAGGATGAAGTGCCAGATTATAATAGTATTATTAGGCAACTTGATAAATATATTATGTGGGTAAAACAATATATTATTCCAAATTATAGTGTAAAGAATATTAATATTTATCCAACTATTATTGGTCGACAAGTGTCAACAACAGAGCTGAATATATACAAATCAACGGCTCAAAACATTGCAGTAAATAAACTGGAGTTTCAAAATCTAAGGTACATTTATTATGATATTTTAAATGGCAAAATCATATTTAACAAAGTTTAATTATACTTGATAATATTTGTGTTTATGGTAAAATGTGATACTAACAAAAAAGTTAGGAGCATATAATGAATTATATTGGTTCAAAATATTCTTTATTAAATTTTTTAGAAGAGAGCATTAATAGTGTTGTAGGCAAAGAATTTAATGCTGGTATTTTCGCTGACCTATTTGCTGGAACTGGAGCTGTGGGTACTTTATTTAAGAAAAAAGGTTATACAATTATTTCAAATGATATTCAATATTATAGTTATGTCTTAAATAAACACTTAATAGAAAATACTCCGCCCATGGACATGAGTAGATTTATATATCTCAATGATTTAAAGGGGAAAGAAGGATTTGTATACAAGAACTATTGTGCAGGGTCAGGTTCCGAGCGGAATTACTTTACCGATGATAACGGAAAAAAGTGCGATGCTATAAGGTCTGAAATTGAAAGGCTGTATAAAAATAAAAAAATTACTGACAATGAATACTATTACTTGCTTGCAAGTCTTATTGATGGAATTGATAAGTATGCAAATACTGCATCTGTGTATGGTGCATTTTTAAAGCATATAAAGAAATCCGCAATCAAATCTTTTGTGTACGAGCTACTTCCACTTATTGATGGTGCTAAGAATAATACTGTGTATAACGAAGATATCAATGAACTAATTAATAATGTAAATGGCGACATACTATATTTAGACCCACCTTACAATGCTCGGCAGTACTGTACAAACTACCATGTGCTTGAAACGATTGCAAGATATGATAATCCTGAGTTGCATGGAGTTTCGGGGCTTAGAGATTATAACGACCAAAAAAGCAAATTCTGCTCTAAAAGAACTGTCTTAAATGAATTTGAATACTTAATTAAGAATGCAAAGTTTAAATATATATTTCTTAGTTATAACAATGAAGGACTAATGTCATTAGAGGATATTAAAAACATAATGTCAAAATATGGAAAGTATGATTTATTTAAGCAAGAGTATAAAAGATTTAAAGCAGATGTTGAAAAGAATAGAAATATCAAAGCGAGTTCTACAGTTGAATATTTACATTGGATAAAAAAATAATGGCAAAATACAATGATATAAAAATGAATAAATGGAAAAATTATGATGATTTGTTTGTAGATTCTTTATGGATAATTGACAAAAGAGATTCTACAGGAGTTCATAACTCAAAGTATCATGGTAATTTTATACCACAAATACCAAATCAATTATTTAGAAGATTTACAAAAAAGGGAGATTTAATTTTAGACCCTTTTGCTGGTAGTGGTACTTCTTTGATTGAAGCACAAAGACTTAATAGAGATTACTTAGGAATTGAATTGCAAAAGAAAGTTGCTGACAATGCTGCAAAACTACTTAAAGAAGAGTACAAAACAAGTGTTAAAGGGAATATTGTAGTTGGTGATAGTGCAACCGTTAATATTGAGCAGGAACTAAAAAAGTTAAAAAAGAAAAGCATTCAATTTGTTATTATGCATCCGCCGTATTGGGATATAATTAAGTTTAGTAAGAACAAGAAAGATTTGTCTAATGCAAAAACCTTAAATAGTTTTTTGGCTATGTTTGAAAAAGTCTGTGATAATGTTCTTAGTTATTTGGATAAAGATAGATATTTTGCTGTAGTTATTGGAGACAAGTACACAAATAGTCAGTTAGTTCCGTTGGGGTTTTATTGTATGAATCTTTTGCTTAATAAAGGGTATATTCTTAAAAGTGTAATTGTTAAAAACTTTGGTGAAACAAAAGGAAAAAATGGAACACAAGGAATATGGAGATATAGAGCTTTGGCAGCAGACTTTTATGTTTTCAAGCATGAGTATATTTTGCTGTTTAAGAAAAGCAGTAAAAAAAAGCAAACAATCTAAATTTTAAGGTTGATTTTATATAAATAAATAATATTGTGTAAAAAAGTCTCTCCATGCGAGAGGCTTTTTTAGTCGAATAGAGATTCACTTTCAATATCATCTTGTACTTTTTTTTCTAAATTTTTGCAATAATTTAATAGTTCGTTATACTGTTTTTTCAATGGATAATCTTCCTTGTTGATTATTTTATAGTTAGCTTCGTGCTCATAGCGAGACTCATATATATCAAAAATTGAAATTTCATAAGACCATCCTAAGTCTTCAGGAGGGAAATTTTTATAATCATAATCATTTGGAATAGAGTGTTCATCTACAATATCTGTATCAATTACTTCATCATTATTTTCGTCGTACCAAGTTTCGCCTGATTTGATTCTGAAATAATGGACACCTTTCATGCTAATGTTTTCTTTTAAATCATTATATTTTTTTCTGTAAGAAAAATTTTTCTTTTTAATGATGAAATCTAATGTCGGATACTTTGGAATCTCAAATGATACTGGAATTCCGTCAAAATCTCCAAATTTCAATGAACCATAAACATCTTCTAAATAATTATAGTATCCATCATTTTCAGAATTAGTCCATTTATTTATCAACTCTTTTAAATATGGATAAAAAATAGCTTTTTCTATTCTTTCATTATTCATATCATAAAGCATTGATAGAACACTATCAAAACTTCTTTTTGATTTATCATATTTGCTTGCCAACTTTACTAATTTGGCATCATTTTGCCTGTAAAAATATAGTGCGGTAAAGTATTCTTGAAATGAACGATGTGAATAAGAAATTATCTGTCCTTCTTCATAAAACAAACAAAGTCCTGTTGTTAAATCTGATTTTAAGTCTAAAAATGGGATTTTATGTTCCTTTTCAAAGTTTGTATTATCTATATTATTTTTCAATTCAGATTCAGTAAATTGTATTTGTGGCTGTTCTTTAAAATATGTACGAGCACTAAATTCTGTTAAGAAATTTAACAACTGTTCGGGATTAAGTCCAGATTTAAATTGTCGTATAAGACCTTTGGAACTATCGTGTTCAACAGATAAAACACTATAGGCTTTTTCGTAGAATTGATATAGCCTACTTGGTATGTCACCATAAGTGTTGTATATTAGTAACATTATAGTTAAAAGTAAAGGATTCTCTATAAAATCTCGGTGAGAAAAGCTAAAATCTAAACTAATTAATTCTATAAAATGGTTTTCTTTGTCTGCATTTAACTCATTTATATTTAATTTTTTTACTAATTCAATGCTCTGCTCAGGTTCGAGGGGTGCTAACTGTGCACCAGTGAATCTGTGTGTTGGCATATAAGAGTATATTTCACGAGTTGAAATTATGAATCTATTTTTAATATTGCTGTCTATAAAGTGTTCTAATTCAATATTAAAATCATTTACATGTTCTAATGAAACTTCATCTAAACCGTCAAGTAAATATAAGATTTTACCTTCTTCTTTTAGCTTATTATATTCTTCGTTGTAGAAACCCAAAGAAAGACCTTTCATTTCTATATCAAATAAATAGTTGATACTTCTTAAATTTGGTTTATAATCCCTTATGTTTATGATTATAGGCAAATAATGGTTTTTATTAAATGTTTTCAGTGCATCTAAGTATATATTTCTCATCATCATAGATTTACCTAAACCACCTGCTCCTATGATGATGAGATTTTTATTAATTCTTTTTAAGTTTTCCACGGAAAAATCTTCGAGTATTGTAATGCTTCTGTCTTCTTTATTTTTATTTCGTTTCATTAGGATATTATTACATACATATAAGTCATAAAATTCAAAGTCTTTGTTTTTGTACAACAAAGACCTTATAACATTGTATTTGTCGTGTGCATTTTTAATATATTCATCTATATTTGAAATACTTTCAAAATCAAGTTCCTTTCTCTTAACAGTGACATATTTTTTGTTTGTCGGCACTGTTTTTTCTATAACAGGAATTGAATGACTCTTATCATTTAGCATTTTCTCGAAAACATTAATAAATTTTTTGTGATAATCAATTACTGAGCATTTTATGCCATTGTCGTTTAATACATTTACAAATTTCAATTTGGATTTGTCAGGAATTGATTTAAGGAATTTAGAAAAAAGGGTTTGATTGTAATGTGATAGTATTTTGGATTTGCATTTATTTGACATTTTTCCTTTTGTTAACAATTCGCTTATAGGCGATTTGTTAACAACAGAATAAAAAGGATAATAATCGTTTGAAGCCTCATCGTCTATTTTTTCATTATCTGTTTGCGGTGGAGTTAATATTTCTCTAAAAAAGTCGACTATAAAATCGACATCTGTTTTAGTTGGGTAGACAGTTTCATTTAAAATATTTAATAACTCGCCAATATGCATAAAATTAGCCCCTTTTTTAACCAATTTTGAAAAGTTTTCAAAAGTTTTCAAAAAACAAAAACAAGCATTTTTGGTAATATTGTCTATAATTATTATACAACTATTGATAAGTTTTAACAATAAAAAATATAGAATTTTATTAAAATTTATCAATAGTATAAAATTTAAAGCTATCATTTAATTCGATGAAAGGATATCCAAGAAAAATGATAGTGGAGAGTTTCATAAAAATTGAATAACTAAAGATGTTTTTTAGTATTTAATTTGTGAAATTGACACTCCACTATAGTTTTCTATGGATGTCTTTTTTTGTGGAACTCTCAAACAAAAATTCAAAAAGGAGAGTTTCACATGAGAAAGAAAAAAAGTCAAAAAGAAAC
>CADCOW010000163.1 GCA_902803205.1 uncultured Eubacteriales bacterium
GAATATGACATTTGAAAAAATAATGAGCGAAATAGAGAGGGTGTGTAGAAACAATAATGTTAAACATCTTTATTTGTTTGGTTCATACGCTAAAGGGAATAGCCATAGAGGTAGTGATATTGATATTGTTGTAAAGGGTGTTAATAATATTATTAAATTAAAAGAAGAAATAGATAACATCAAAACTCTTGAGACCATTGATGTATTTGATTATGAAAATTGCTTTTGATATAAACTAATAGATTGATAAGATTATGAAAAAAAAGAAACTTAATTTTAGATTGAATAGACTGATAGAAAAGTAGATGATTTATGTTATTTTAAGGTGCACTATAAATACATAACAAAATATATTGGTAAATATAATTTACCACCATTTTCTTTTATATCTATATCATTTGAAAGAATAATACCCTTATTGACATTATAATTTTGATTATCAATAAATTTATCTATAGCACTATGAACAGTAAAATTTTTACCTGATTTTACTTCTATTGGCAAAATGCTTAAATCATCATAATTATCTATTAAAAAATCTATCTCCCCATTTTTTTTATTGTCATAATAATATATTTTATCATATCTTGAATGCAACTCTTCAGCAACAACAGTCTCATAAACATTTCCAAGATTTATAGATGTTGTATTGTTTTTGATAGCAGCAACATTTTCTTTAAACAGTATATTGGTAAGAAGCCCCACATCATTTAAGTAAAGTTTAAGTAAACTTTTTTTAGCACTTTTAAGTAGTGGGAATGTAGGGTTTGAAATTGCTTGTGTGTTAATGGCTATGCCAGCAGAAATTAAATATTCAAAACTTTTTTCAAAATATTTAAAAGTATAGCCAGGCTTATTTTTTATATCTCTTATAACTACTCTATTTTTTTTATTTTCCATAAGAGAAGGTATATATTCATAAATCAGTTTTGCTTCTATTTTGTTTTCTCTATCATATTTTGTTGCATCATCAATATAGAAATTGCTTATGCTTGTTTGTATTGCTCTTATAGTTTTAATGTTCCCTGTTTCTATAAATGTTTTAACACATTCTGGAAGTCCTCCTACAATAAGATAATCTTTAAAATGATTTAATAATATGCTATGTATATTTGTAGAAAGAGATTTTTTTTCTTTAAAATTTTCATATATACTTTCAAATGCATTAAACCCATTTGCGATTAAAAATTCTTCAAAATCAAGAGGATACATTTTTTTTATTTCTATAGAGCCCATAGGAATAGATGTAGTGTTAAGTAAAGTAACACCTAAAAGAGAACCACTACAAATATATCGATATTTATTTTCTTGATTTAGAAATTTAAGTAGTGTTAATAAGTGTGGATAAGTTTGTATCTTATCTAAAAAAATAATTGTATCTTGACTATTGTTTAATTTGTCGCCATATACAGCGCTAACCTGAGTATAAAAATCTTTTGTTGATTTTATATTTTCAAAATTTTTTTCGCTTAAACTATCTTCAAGTAAATTTATTTCTACATAATTAGAAAAAATTTCATTGCAGACTTTTCTAATGATGAATGACTTTCCAACTTGTTTTGCGCCATCAATAATTAAGATTTTATTATTAAACTCTGAAAAAAAAGTCTTTATATATTTTTCAATTTTTCGGTGAAGTTGTTTCATAATGCTATAATAACATATAAATTTGATAAAATCAGCAGAAAAAGTCAAATTTTTTTGATAAATTCTTAGGAAAAAGTCAAAAATTTTTGATAAAATCAATAGAAAAAGTCAAACGAGTGAGAAGTGTTTTTATATTCTGCATTTTATATAGAAAAAATATAAGTTTTATTTTAGATGTGTATAGTTTTTATTAGTTGTAAAAATGCTTATTTATGATACAATATATATATGAAATACTTTGTGCTTATACACATAAATAATGGGTAAAAAAGTTTGGTATAATATTAAAAATAATAAATATATTATTATGAAAAAAGGAGTTAAATTAAAATGAATTATGATAATATTATTGTGATAGGGAATTCTGGAGTGGGTAAATCTACACTTATAAATGCATTTCTTGGAGAAAATAAGGCTGAAACAAAGTTTGGAATTGAAGGAACTACAAAAGAATTAAAAATTTATGAAAGTGATAAAATACCATTTAGATTGGTTGACACAGTTGGTTTTGAGCCAAGTTTTGTGAGATTGCCATTTATTAAAGCAAAAGCAATAAAGGCTGTTGAAGATTGGGCAAATAAATGTTCCGAAGCAGGGCGAACAGACTCAAAAATTAATTTGATATGGTTTTGTATAGATGGAACATCTGGTAAACTTTTTGCAGAAACTTTAGATAATTTTGAGAAAGCAACAAGGATATGGCGAACAGTTCCGATAATAATTGTTATAACTAAGTCATATTCAGAACCTGATAGAATTAAAAACTTACAAATGGTTGAGGATGCACTTGAAAAGAATAAAAAATTAAAAGAAAGGGTAAAAGCTGTTATACCTGTTGTGGCTGAAGCATTTGTAATAAATGAAGATAACAATGCATATGCACCAATAAGTGGCATTGTGGAATTATTAGAAAAAACAAATGAATTGATGCCAGAAGGCAGAAAGGCAGGAGAAAAAGACTTTTATGATTTTAAACTTTCTAAATTGAGAAATCAAGCAAATATGATGGTAAGTATTGCATCGCTTGGAGCAGGGGCCGTTGCAGCAGCACCGATTCCAATTCCAGATGCAGGTATTCTTACAGCCATTGAAACATTTGAAATAAATAACATTGCTAAAACTTATGGTATAAAAGATAATGAAGATTCAAAATTATTTATAAAACAAATCATAACTGCAGGAACGGTTGGCACATTGGCAAAAGCTATATTAACTGCATTAAAAGCAATGCCATTAAATGTGGCAGCGATAGTTTTAAATGTGATAGTGGCAACTACGATAACAGCGGCACTTGGAGAAGTTGCTATTACTGCATTTGAGCAGATATATAAAGGTGAAAAAAGTATAGAAGATATTGATTGGATTAATAAATTGCTTGAGAATGTAAATACTAAAGAGATTATGGAAAAAATTAATTCTGTAGCTGATAAATTAAAAAATATTAATAACCCAAAAGATATAGCGAGTATTATCTTGGAAACAATTTTTGATAAATAATAATGTGAAGACCCTATGTTATTAAAAGACTGTAGATATTATGGAGTTGAAGATGAAACCGTAAGATGTGAAATATTTTAAGAATTTTCACAGAATTATGTGAAATTTTATTGATTTTTTCACGAAATCAGTGTATAATTCATATATGTTTAGAAAAGCATATAAAACATTGCTTGATTGGAAAAATAGTAAAGATAGGAAACCACTTGTTATAATGGGTGCAAGACAAGTAGGTAAGACTTATCTTGCAAATATTTTTGGTAAGAATGAATATCAGTCAGTTATATACTGTATGCTTGAAGGAAATGAAGAATTACAAAGTTGTTTTGAGACATTAGATTGTAGTGTTATAATTGATAAAATCTCGCGAGTAAAGAAAACTAAAATTGTGAAAAATGAAATGCTTATAATATTGGATGAGATTCAAAGTTGCCCTAAAGCTCTTACATCACTTAAGATGTTTTGTGAACAAGAAAAAGATTACCATATTATAGCACTTGGTTCTCTCCTTGGTATTGCCACACATAGAGATAGTTTTTCTTACCCTGTTGGGAAAGTAAATCAGATGGAAATGTTTCCGCTTGATTTTGAAGAGTTTTTATTAGCATATGAGCAGGAAGAATTAGTTGAAAAAATTAAAAAATCTTATCGTGAAGATTTGTGCCTCGATGAAACTTATCATAATATAGCAATAGATTTTTACAAAAAATATTTGTTTGTTGGTGGGATGCCTGAGATAGTAAAAAGTTATATTGATAATGAAAATGAAGAATTAGTTACGATAAAGCAAAATGAAATTATTAATCAATATTTATCTGATATGAACAAGTATAATACTGAAAGTGAAAAAGGAAAAACTCAGTTAATTTATAAAAATATTTCAAGACAACTTGCTAAAGAAAATAAAAAATTCAAATATAGTTTGATTAAATCAAGTGCTCGTGCAAGAGATTATGAAGAATCTATAGAGTGGCTTGAGCTTGCTGGAATAGTAAATAAAATAAATAGATTAGAGCAAATTAAATTACCATTAAATATCTACTCTTCTATTTCAGATTTTAAATTATATATGAGTGATGTAGGGCTTTTAACAGCATTGGGTAATTTAAAATATGAAGATATAGGCTCTAAGAATGAACTATTAAATGATTTTATGGGTGGACTTGTTGAGAATTATTCATTTAATCAACTAAGGTATAATAAATTAAATTTATATTATTGGGTATATGATAATTCTGCCGAAGTAGATTTTATAACTCGAATTGTAGATGATATAATACCAATAGAAGTGAAATCAGGATATAGAACAAGATCAAAAAGTTTAAATAAATATATTGAAAGTTTTAATCCAGCATATGCTATAAGAGTAAGTGAAAAAAACTTTGGTTTTGAAAATGGTATTAAATCAGTTCCGCTATATGCAGTATTTTGTGTAAATTAGTGTGGGTAGCCACACTTTTTTATTGTTTTTCATTCACAGTTTTTTCAAAAATTATTCCTTGTTTTTTAACAATTATATTTTATAATGTTTTCATAAGTTACATAAGTAAAAGAAACCACATTGAAAATATCATAGTAAAAAAGATGTCAATTCAATATAAGAGTATTTTTTAAAACAAAAAAAGGTTTCTTACGAAAGGAGTTATTTATGAAAAATAAAATTTTAGCAATTACATTAGTTTCTATGTTGGCAGTAAGTTCTATAAGTGTAAATGCATTTGCAGAAACTACTACTGAGAGTAACCAAAATCAGCAAATGAAAGAAAGACCAGAAAAACCTGAAAATGAAATATTTGGAAAAATTACTGCTATTTCTGAAAACTCTGTAAC
>CADCOW010000164.1 GCA_902803205.1 uncultured Eubacteriales bacterium
ATTAGACTTCTCCTTTCATTATTTGTCTCTCCAAATTATACGACCCTTCGACAAATCGTATGGAGATAACTCAATAGTAACCTTATCACCTGGAAGAATTTTAATATAATTCATACGAAGTTTTCCAGAGATATGGGCGAGAACTTTATGTTTGTTCTCCAACTCTACCTCAAACATTGCGTTTGGTAGTTTTTCTAATACTGTTCCTGTAATTTCAATTACGTCAGATTTTGACATTTAATACCTCGTTAAATTTTTATGAGCAAGATTGCCCTTTATATTAAAGACAATATTTCTGGTTCATTGTCTGTAATAACTATTGTATTTTCATAATGCGATGAAAAAGATCCATCTATAGTTTTAACTGTCCAATTATCTGAATCAGTATACACTTCGTAGCTTCCAAGATTTATCATAGGTTCAATAGCAAAAGTCATATTCTTTTTTATCCTAATTCCTTTTTTTACTGTTTCATAATTTGGAATTTCTGGGTCTTCATGTACTTTTTGACCTATACCATGACCTACATAATCTTCAACTATGCCATATCCAAAGTTGTCAATATACATCTCTATTGCTTTACCTATATCGCTTATATGATTTCCAACCTTTGCATATTTTATAGCTTCAAAAAATGATTGTCTTGTTCTATCTACAAGAAGTTTTACTTCTTCAGGGACACTTCCAACTATGTGTGTCCTTGCTGCATCAGATTGATAACCTTTATAATTAACACCACCATCAATTTTTACTATATCACCATCTTTTACAATTTTTTTCTTTGATGGAATACCATGTATCACTTCATCATTTATTGATATACAAAAGTTTCCAGGGAAATCATATAAATGATAAAACGAACAACTTGCACCATGTTTTTTTACTTCTTTTTCTGCAAATTTATCAATCTCGTATGTACTTACTCCAGGTTTTATAAAATCGGCAACAGCATTATGCACTAAACCTAAAATCTTTCCAGCATCACGCATAAGTGAAATTTCTCTATCTGATTTTATAGTGACCATTAAATAATTATTCCTTTATTTCAATATTTCATCTATTGCTTTTACAATTTCTTCTTTTGATCCTAAAAATCCAGAGACAGTTTTTAAGTTGCCACCTTTTTTATAAAAATCAATTAGTGGTTTTGTTTGCTCATGATATGTGGCAAGTCTATCTTTTATAACTTCTACTGTATCATCTTTTCTATGAATAAGATTTCCACCACATTTATCACAAACACCATCTTTCATAGGTTTCATATGTTCAATGTGATATGAAGCACCACACTTTTCACATACTCTTCTACCAGAAAGTCTTTTTGCTATCATATCATCATCGCCATCAACTAATATGCATACATCAATCTTAGAATTATTTTTTTGTAATGCTTTTTCAAATTCTGTAGCTTGAACTATAGTTCTTGGAAAACCATCAAGTATATAACCACCCTTACAATCAGCATTTGACAATCTATCAATAACCATATTAATAGTCACATCATCTGGAACAAGTGCACCTTTATCAATATATGATTTTGCAAGTTTTCCAAGTTCAGTTTCTTCTTTAATATTTGCTCTAAATATATCTCCAGTAGATATATGTGGTAAGCTATATTTTTCTTTTATAAATCCAGCAATTGTGCCTTTGCCAGCACCTGGTGCTCCAAGCATTATAATATTCATATTATCTCCTATTCAGATAAGAAACCTTTATAATTTCTTACTATAAGTTGTGATTTTAGTTGATTCAATGTTTCAAGCACAACTCCAACGATGATTAATAATGATGTACCTGCAAATGAGATTCTTGAAATATTAAATATTCCTGAAATAACAATTGGAATAAGTGCTACTATACAAAGACCAACAGCACCAATGAATATAATATAATTTAATATTCTTGTTAAATAGTCTGCTGTCTCTTTACCTGGTCTTACACCTGGAACAAATCCACCATCTTTCTTTAAATTTCCAGCAACTTCATTTGGATTAAATGTAATTGAAGTATAGAAATATGCAAAAAATATAACAAGGAATACATATATTAAACATCCAATTGAATATATAGGGTATTCAGCTCTAAACCATGAACCTGAATTTAAAACTGTTGCTATTACATTAAATACAGTATTTCTAATATCTAAAAACTGTAAAATGATAAGTGGCAATGACATAATACTTGATGCAAAGATTACTGGTATAACTCCTGCAGTATTTACTTTAAGTGGTATAACAGATACACCATTTCCTACTGATGTTCTTCCAGCTATACGACTTGCATATTGAACTGGAATATCACGTCTTGCATCTTCAAGTATAACTGAAATTGCTATTATACCAATTATAATTGCAACTATAATCAATGCATATGTAATCATAAATGCCATATTTTTATTGCTTAAAAATCTCTCATATATTGTCTTTAAATCTTGTGGGAATGAAGATAATATATTAAACAAAAGCACTATTGATATACCATTTCCAACTCCTGACTCAGTAATTCTTTCACCTACCCACATAAGGAATGCTGAACCTGCAGTCATAGAGAATATTGCAATAATTATAGTAAATACTCCTGCTGGTGTTTCCTTGAAAAAACCTGAACCATTAAATCCTATAGCCATTGCACTTGATTCAAGAAGGGCTAAAATAACTGTCACATATCTTGTATATTCAGCTATCTTTCTTCTTCCATCAGCACCTTCTTTTTGAATTTCCTCAAGTGGTGGTATAGCAATTGTTAAAAGTTCCATTATGATACTTGAAGTGATATATGGAGTAATGGATAATGCGAGTATAGACATTTGTTCAAAAGATCCACCAGTCATATTCGATAGCCATCCAACAGCATCTTGAGCTTGAATATTATCAAGTATGTTCTTAAAGAAATCAGTGTTAACCCCTGGTACAGGAATATTACTGCCTAATCTTATAACTATAAGCATAAATAAAGTAAAAAGTAATTTTTTTCTTATGTCTTTTACTTTA
>CADCOW010000165.1 GCA_902803205.1 uncultured Eubacteriales bacterium
ACATATGATGGCAGAGGTAGCGTCTCTGCAGTTATCGGTACTTGGGGCGACCATAGAGCAACTTATTGGTATGATGGTCTTGGTAATGTTAAATCACAAATCCACGGCTACGGTGCCTTTGGAATAGGTAAGAGATACTTTGGCTATAATGCAGAGCAATATAATCCTGTTACTGGGAATCAGAACTTGAGAAATAGACAAGTAAATATTAGAAGACAAAGGTTCCGTACAGAAGATACATATATTGGTGATAAAGTAAATGTATTATCATTAAATAGGTATATATATGCGAATGATAATCCATTAAGATATGTAGACCCAAATGGATTGTGGGCCATTATTATAGCATTAAATGGAATTATTAATCCATTAATAGGTACAGAAGGAGATATAGGTTTCGCCATTGGATATAACAAATATGAAGGAATAGTTGCTAAGCCAGTTGTCTCTGGTGGAGCAGTATTTAGTTCTCATCCTGGAGTGAGTGGTGGAGCAAGCATAACGCTTGATGTTAGAGACATACCAGTTGGAAGTGGAATGACCACATCGTATGGCGGAAGTGCAAGAACTCCATTTTTAAATATTTCTGCAGGTGGAGATCTTAATTATGATACTAGCACTGGTGAGTTTTCAGGTATTACTATTGGTGCCTCAGTAGGAGTTTCGTTTAATCCGTCTCCTGTTGAAGTTCATGGTAAACAAATTTGGAGTTATGCTCATTATGATCAAGATGAAATAATTAGAAATAGTTATAGAACATGGAAATCAAATGTATATTCAATAGCCAATGCATCTGATATTCCGATTACTAGTAAAGATAATTTAGATGAAAATGATGAATATATATTATCTAAAATAATGGATAAGAATTATGATGAATCATACATTAAAGGATGCAAATAATTATGTTAATATCTATGATTTCAAAATATATTATTATAATTTTTGCATTATTAGTGTTTACTATATGTATTGAATTATCAATAGTGCAAGCAGCAACTATAAGTGAAGATAAATTACAAGAAAAAATGGATAAAAAAGGAAAAATTCCAATCCCCAATTTATTAGTAAGCTATACAGTAAGTGAATATCATGAACATTATTATAGTTCTGCATATTTGACTATATATGTTGTAAATTTTGTTTTTTTAATAGTTTCTATTAAAGTTTTATTCTTTGAGAATATAGAACGAAATTATGATTTAAGGAATGTAAATATTGGAATGATTTTCCTTGTATTTATGTTATTATTTAGTATAGTTATTAGCATTATTATAATTAAAACAATGTTTTTTATAAAGAATAATGGAATAAATTTAGCTTTGGATAAAACTAAAGGTTTTAAGGCAAAAATAGTAAGTAAATATTTAACTCTCATAAAAAGCATATCAAAAACAGAAGATATCCAAATTGCAAATAATAATTTATGGTTACAATTTTTCATCAATAAAAGCACTACTATAATACTAATATCTGTGATATTCATTATAAAAATACTAATTAGCATGACTTAAATAGTATAATTATGATGCAAATTATAATAGAATAAAACTTACAAACCCAAGAGGGAAAGAAACGACTTATACTTATGATAGAGACACCGTCTTATATCAGAAACTGATCCTAATGGAAATGTTAAGAGATACAATTATAACCAAAACAATAATCTTACAAAGTTTACAAGTGCTTTAGGAAATATAAAGCAATATGTTTATGATACCGACAATAACTTAATTAAGGAGATTGACCCAAGAAATAAAACAAAACAATATACATATGACAAACTTCATAGACTAACAAAAACAACTAGTGAGCTTAACAACACTGCGATATTTACTTATGACATAGTAGATAATGTTATAGGTGTAAAAGACCCAAAAGGCACAAACACTGTCTTTGATTATAACAGCATAGGCAAAGTAGTCCAAGAAAGGTCGGTTGATAATACAATCAGAACCTACAACTATGAACGTGCTGGAAGATTAATTAGTAAAATAAATAAAGATAGAACCAAGATAGCCTACGACTATGACGAGACAGATAATATAATAAAGAAATATTATCTTGATTTACACAACCAAGAAACTGATGACAGTATAGTCTATAGCTATAATGGCGAAAATCAACGGTTGGGAATGAATGATAAGTCAGGTCTTTCAACCACTCTCTATGATAGAAATGGTAATATGACATCCTCTACAAACTATCACACACATGATATGGTTAGATATGAGTATGACGAAAACAATAGACTAATCAAAATGAAATACCCAAATAGCATAGTAGTCACCTACACATACGATGAAAATGGCAACATCAAAAAAGTAACTGATAAAGATGGACTTAAAACATATTATACATATGATGATAACGACAATGAAGTGCTAAGGACTATAGGAATTATAGAAACAGTAAAAAGATATGACGCTGAAAATAAATTAACTGATGTGAGAGTTGAAAGACTTGACAATATTATAAAAAATCGTGAAGTCTTTGCTAAAGGTCTATAGATTTTTATAAAGGTGAATTCAAATCGATTTCAAGCATCTTTTCTTTTGAGTTATAATTTACGCCAAATTTTTCTCCTTCTGCTCTTTTTTTTGTTGTTTTAGAAATTTCCTTTATAATGTTTTTATTACAAATTCTAACAAATGATTTTCCAATTGAAACTTTATTTATAGAATCATCAGGATAAGTTTTCTTTTCTATATCTTCATTTTTAACAACTTTTATAGCAACTTTTTTTGCTTCATCATCTATTCCAACCACACACCATTTAGCACCATCAAAAAGGTTTATACAAGGTACATTAAGCGTAATGTTTCCAGAATATATTGTAGCAATCTTATTAAAAGAGTTGCCTTTAACCCATTTATACATATAACATGCCCTCTATGTTATTAATAAATTTTAAAAAAATATGTTTTTATATAATAGCATAAATAAAAATAATTTTCAAGTATTTTTTTGAAAAATTTTGAAAAAACATTTATTTTTTATATAATTATAGTATTTGTTTTATTATATAAGTATATATATCTTTTGCTTTTTCTTTCCAATTTTCACACATAGTTATAGCTGCATCAGCAGTAGGAACATCCATTTCTATCTTAAAAGTTTCATCTTTATTCTCATTAATTTCGAGTTTTATAAGATAGCTGCCTTTGTTATTGTCAGAATAATCAGCATTTATCATAGATTCTTCTTTTAGTTTAAATTTATTAATTTTTAAATATTCATCTAATTCCTTTTTATGTTCATCTGATATGTCATTTATAAATGTATCAAGAGCTTCAGCACCATCGGCTGTAGTCTTGTAGAAAATAGAAGTTTTGGTTTTAAATTCATCAATAAGTTTGGTATCTATAAGTTCTGATAAAATTCCTTGAAAAGTAATAAATGATGTATAATTATCAAGAAAAAAATTACTTAAATTTTCATGATTTAATGAGAAACTTACATTTCTAAGTAAATATAGAATCATTAATTTTATTTCATCTTTTGGATTTGACATTTTCATAGCAATATTATAGTAAAAATAAGGCTTTATTTCAATACTTGAAAAAAAAGTATTATTTAGATATAATAAATATATGCAATATAATAGAGTAATGTCATTATCAAATGGCACTTGTATTAAAATTGATAATTCACTGACATATCGTGTGAAATCAATTACTTTTGAGTTAGAAAAAGATAAAAAGTATGAAGATCACATCAATATTTCAAATGTCAGAGAACTTAATATGGATGGAAATGCCTATTCTGATAATAATAGGGTTAAAATAAAGAACCCAGTTATCAATGATAAGGCATATAATATTTCTTTTACTATTGATACAGTTGACCTTGAAGATGGAGATGTTATATCTGGCAATATTTCAATTATAACTAATGTTGGCAATGCTAATATTCCATTTGAGTATAAAATAATAGTTGATAATTTGGTTAAAGCTTCAAATAAACTTATAAGTATAACTGATTATTATGATTATTTATGCTCTGATTTTGATGAAGCAAGGTTATTATTTACAGATAAAAGAATTTTAAAAGCAAAATTTATGCAAGATGAGTTTGTATTGAGTTTATATGAAGCATTAATAAAAGGTAGCAATAAAGATATAGCACTCATTGAGTTTTTTAAAGCATTTGAAATTGATATTACAAAGTTATATGTGAAATTTGATGATGAAATAGTAAGAAGATATATAGATGACACACTTGACAATATTGATTTGGAAACTATAAAGTCAAATGAAAATTTAAATAAGTTATTGACAGTTAATAGCATAGAAAACAAAAATATGATAGTCAATAATGAGATAAAGAATGAAGCAAGTGAAATAATAGAAAATTTACGGGATAAAGAACTTTTGATTGTATTAGCTTCAATGTGCGTTAGAAGTAATTTTACAGATGAATTGTCATTTAAAATATACCTAAAAGTAATAGAAAAAGGTTCTAATATACAAGGTATATATGATAGATTCTTACATTCTATACCGGAAGACTATCCAAATAAATTGCCACTTTATATATATAGATATTATTTTGAAGATAAAAGTTATTCTTTTGATGATAAAGCAAGATTATATGAAAATATTATATCTGTATTTGATGATAAATCAGATGTATATCTTATGTATAACAATGAAATGTTAGAATATGCAATTTCAAGAATTTATCAAAATAGAATTACCGAATCATTGATAAAAATATATGATAAACTTTTAAATGTAAATATTATAAATGAAAATAATTGTAATAACATTTTATATATATTGAGAAGTCATAAAATTATAATTGAAAGTCATAATATAAAAAAAGTAATAATTAAGTATGCAGAGATTGATAAAGAAACAAAATATGATGTAGTAAATGGGATAGCTTATGTACCGATATTTTTTGGATCAAGAATAATTTTATATGAGGATATATATGGCAATCGCTTTTATAAAGAAAATGCAAAAGTGATGATTTTGTTTGAAAGAAATGATTTAGAAAGTTATATAGTTGAAAAGTATCCTCCTAATGATATTATTGACATGACAAAATTAATTAAATTAAATGAGACAGAAAACTTTACACGAGAGTATGAAGTAGAAGAGATACGTGGACTTGAAAATAAATTAAATGTTAATAGTGTGATAAAAAATCGAAATAAGAAAAAAATCATTGACTATTATTTTAGAGAGATTTTAGCAGGAAATCGCATAAATGAAAACAGCAAAGCCTTTTTAATGAAATTAGTATTTAACAAAATGGATGAAGATGATAAAAAGAAAATGCTGAAAATAATGCTTGCTTGTGAAGAATATCAATTTGTTTATGATAAAATATCTTTTTACGGTCAAGACTTAATGGAAGATAATGACTTGTTTATTCTTTTCTCTAAATGTATAGATATAAATGATGAGAGTGTAAAAGAAAAATTACTAAATGATATTTTTAAATTTATAAAAAAAGGCAATAAAGACATAAAATTATTAAATTATTTATCTAATAACTATGAATCTTCTATTGAAAATATGATACTTGTTATGGATAGTATGAATGAAGTTGGTATAGATTCAAGTCATATTGCAAAAAAAATTTTGAAATTGTCTCTTGAAAGCAATGATATAAATGAATTAGATCATATATTTGATAATTATGATGAAACTATAGATGATGATGATTCTTTGGTAATTGCATATCTAAATAAAAAAGCAACAGATTATTTCCTTGATGAGATTGCTACAGATGAAAAATATTTTATGAAATTAACCCGATATATATCTAAACATTTTGATGAGATTGATAAATTGCCGATAATATTTATTTTTGCAATAACAAAATATATATCTACTTTTAATATGCTATCAGACAATGAATTAAGAAGAATTCTTATTAAATCAATGGATAGGCTACTAAAAACTGATTATGTGTTTGCATATTATAAAAAATTAAATAAACATGTAAAAATGCCATATTCTATAATGAATAAAGAATACATAGAATATCATGCGAATAGAGATTTTGTACCAAAAGCAATAATAACAATTAGTGGTGTGAACGAAAAAAAAACAATAGAACTCACTAAAGTTTTTATGAACATTTATATAAAAAAAATTACAGTATTTAAAAATGAGATTATTAACTATGAAATTGTAAATTCAAATGATGTTTCAAATGTGTTGATGAAAGGTACACTTGTGTATGATGAAAATTATGAGTTAGAATACCCAATATATAATAAGATGAGAGGAACATTTGATTATATAAATGATGCAATAGTGTGTCTTGATAGAGATAATATAGAAGGACTTAAAAAGGTAGTTTTAGAAATGGTCGAAAAACAAGAAATGTCAAAGGAATTATTTAACTTATGGTCTTAGGAATAAGTCTTGATGAAAATTTTGCATATGTTTGTGCAGATGGCGATAAAAATGTTTTATCCTTACCTTTTGCTATTGGAAAAAATTTGAATAATAATACTTGGTTTATAGGTGATGAAGCTATAAGTGAAAATGTTGATAATGGCGATTTGGTAATTGATAAATTATATTATATGATAGGCAATGATGTAAATGCAAGAATAGGAGAAACTTCTTATGATGCAAAAGAGTTAACAAAATTATTTTTCAACGAATTGTTGTCAAAATATGAAAATATTGAATATTTAACCGTTGTGATTCGAAAGGGTAATGTAAAATACTTAGATAAAATAAAATATGCTCTTATGTCATATTTCAAAGATTCAAATAAATTTAAAATATCTACTTATAGTGAATCGTTTGTATCATATATTAAATCAAAAGATGAGAATTATATGAATAATATTGTATCACTTTTTGATTTTACTGAAAAAGCACTTACTTATTATGAATTAGTACGATATGTTGATGACAATAATTTAGAATATTGGAAAGTGAACACAGAAGAACATCTTGCATTGCCTCTTGATTTATTGTCAGGAGATACTGGTAAAAAAGTATGTGATAATTTATTATATGATTTTGCTAAAAGATGTATAGCAGATGATAAGTATAGTAATATTATATTATCTGGTCTTGGTTTCTCAGATACATCTTCATATAGAGATTTTATGACATTTATATGTAGTATTGCAAATGTTGAGACAGATATTTACTTTTTTGCAAAATCTGCCTATCTATTATCTTTAGATATAATCAATAATAATTATGATAATAATATAATGATAATTACAGATGCAAGAACAATGGCATCAATAAAATTAATTGCAACAGTAAATCAAGTTAATACTAAAATAGAACTAATAAAACCGGGAATTGAATGGTTTGATATAAAGGATAATACTTTTGATATAATAGTTGATAAAGACAATGAACTTAGATTTGAAATATTAAAAGTAATTGAAAGAGTTGTGACAGAAGAGAAGTTATCTATACCAAGTAATATGATATTGAGAGATGATAAAACAAACTTATTGCAAATAAGTTTTTCATTTTCTGAACAAAGGATTATGCAGTTGACTTTATCTGATAAAGGATTTGGTGAGTTTTATGAATCCAGAATAGCTACAACAGGAAAAGAGATAAAAATATAGTGGTTATATTTTGTGGAAAATCTAATAACAATCCTTATTATATTAAAGAAGCTGACTTGAATATTAAATCTATTCAAGAGCTTGCTTATTTTATATATAATTATGCAATTCTTATATCAAATAGTTTTATTACAAAAAATTTAATTTTGTATATTGACAATTCATTAAAACTTCCAAGACTTGCAAGTGATATAAATGAAATGTTTAATAAAAGAGCTAATTTATCTGATATTTTAACACATATTTTGGCAAACTCAAATTATTATAATGATGAAGAAATAATATTATTTAGAAAAAAATTATTGAAACTATTATCACTTCCAGAAGAAGACTATATCTTAAATGCTGGTGATAAGTTATTCCATCTAAAAAAATATGAAAAAGCAATATTACAGTATAGTAAGATTTCAAAAAATAATAACAATGCATTATTAAAACTTGCACTTTCATATGCAAAGCTTCAGTTTTATGAATTGGCAGCAAATTATTTTGGTGAATTGTATAAAAAAACAAAGAGTATCAATGTTTTAAGAGAAGCATATTTTTGTCTAAAATTAAATGGAAGTACTGAAAGAATTAGAGAATTTGAATCAAGAATAGATGAGAATTTATTAGCAGATTGGGAATTTGAGATTGTAAGTAAAATATTAAAAGTACGAAAAGATGAAACTATGAAAGAATATGAAGATATATTCCTTATGGGCTCAAGTCACATTAAAGATAATATTGAAAATTTAATAAAAAAATGGAAGGAAAAATATAGGTATATAGGATAATATGGAAAATATAGAGAAAAATTATAATCCTAAAGATATTGAAGAAAGAATTTACAAAAAATGGATGGATACAAATTCTTTTGTTGCTAATCCTAATAAGAGTAAAAAACCTTATACAATTGTTATGCCACCACCAAATATTACTGGTAAATTACATATGGGGCATGCACTTGATATAAGCCTTCAAGATACACTTATAAGATATAAAAGGATGAAGGGATATGAAGCTTTGTGGCAACCTGGAACTGACCATGCTGCTATATCTACTGAAGTAAAGGTTGTTGACAAACTTAAATCAGAAGGTAAAGATAAATATGCTATAGGCAGAGATGCTTTTATGAAAGAAGCTTGGGCTTGGAAAGAAAAGTACGAGTCTAATATTATAGAACAACAAAAAAAGATGGGCGCAAGTTGTGATTGGTCTAAACTCAGGTTTACTATGGATGAAGGCTGTAGCAATGCAGTGCTTAAAACTTTTAAACAACTTTATGATAAAGGATTGATTTATAAAGGGAAAAGAATCATTAATTGGTGTCCAAAGTGTCATACTACAATTTCTGATGCTGAAGTGGCTTATGAGGAGCAAGATGGTGCACTTTATAATATAAAATATTTTTTTGAAGATAAAAATGTTACAATTAATGGTAAGAATTATATAATTGTAGCTACTACAAGACCAGAAACAATGCTTGGTGATACTGCAGTTGCAGTTAATCCAAAGGATGAAAGGTATAAAGATATAGTTGGTAAATATCTTATACTTCCACTGGTTGGAAGAAGACTTGAGATTATTGCTGATGATTATGTAGATATGGAATTTGGAACTGGTTTTGTTAAGATGACACCTTGTCATGATCCAAATGACTTTGAAGTTGGGAAAAGACATAATCTTGAAGAAATACAAATATTAGATGATGATGCTAAAATTATATTCCCAAATTCTAAGTACCAAGGTATGGATAGAATTGAGTGTAGAAAAAAAATAGTAGAAGATTTAAAGAATGAAGGTTTTATAGATAAAATAGAACCATATAAACATAATGTTGGTACACATGATAGATGCCATACTAATATTGAACCTATGGTTAAAGATCAATGGTTTGTGAAAATGGAACCACTAGCAAAACCAGCAATAGAAGTTCTTAAAAATGGCACTTTAAAATTTGTACCAGCAAATTTTGCAAATACATATTTACATTGGCTAGAGAATATAAAGGATTGGTGTATATCAAGACAAATATGGTGGGGACATAGAATCCCTGTATATTATTGTGATGACTGTGGAAAGATGACTGTATCTGACAGTAAAGTATTGGAATGTGAACATTGTAAGAGTAAAAATATTCATCAAGATGAAGATACTTTAGACACATGGTTTTCATCAGCACTATGGCCATTTTCTACTCTTGGATGGCCAAATACAGATGATGAAAGATTTAAATATTTTTATCCTACAGATGTATTAGTTACTGGATATGATATTATTTTCTTTTGGGTTATAAGGATGGTATTCTCAGGACTTGAGCAAACAGGTAAAAGCCCATTTAGCGAGGTATTAATACATGGTATAGTTCGAGATGATTTAGGTAGAAAAATGAGTAAATCACTTGGCAATGGTATAGATCCTCTGGATATTGTGGAGAAATATGGTGCTGATGCATTGAGATTTGCTTTACTTACAGGAAATGCTCCGGGAAATGATATGAGATTTTATGAATCAAGAGTGGAGGCGGGAAGAAATTTCTTAAATAAAGTTTGGAATGCAACAAGATTTATAATAATGAATGATAATTCAGATTCAAAATTTGATGAGCATTATATAGATAAAATGAATATAAACAAATTGGAAGACAAGTGGATTATTTCATTATTAAATAATATTATTAAAGATGTGACTATTAATATTGAAAAATATGAATTAGGAATTGCTCTCGAAAAAATACAAAAATTTATATGGGAAGAGTTTTGTGATTGGTATATTGAATTTAAAAAAGGTATACTATATAATGGTGATGAGGTAGAAAAAAAAGATGCAATTTATATATTGAAATATGTATTGTTTAATAGTCTTAAGATATTGCATCCTTTTTGTCCGTTTATTACTGAAGAGATATTTGAAAAATTATTTGATGGAAGATTACTGATAAAATCAGATTTCCCAGAATTTAATGACAAGTATAATTTCTTAAAAGAAGAAAGTGCCTTAGAATATATTAAAAATGTTATATCCAGCATGAGAAATAGAAGAGCAGAATTAAATGTATCAAAAGATAAAAAACCGGAAATTATAGTACTTACAAATGAAGACAATGTTAAAGAGATGTATTTGCTGTGTTCTGATTTTATAAAGAATCTTGCAAATGTAAATGAAATAAAATTTGAAAATGAAATGACTAATATTGACAAATATATTACACTTACTTTTGAAAAATCTAATGTATATATTCCATTTGCAGAATTAGTAGATATAAATGAAGAAAAGAAAAGGATAGAATCAGAAATAAAAAGAGTTGAATCAGAAATAAATAGAGCAAAAGGTATGCTTTCAAATGAAAAGTTTGTGAATAAGGCACCTGAAGCTAAAATCAATGAAGAAAAAGAAAAATTGAAAAAATATGAAGAGATGCTTATTGATTTAAATAAAACATTGGAGAAATTATAATATGACCAAGAATTTAGTAATAGTTGAGTCACCTGCAAAAGTAAAAACTATATCAAAGTTTTTAGGTAAAGATTATACTATAGAAGCAAGTATGGGACATTTAATTGATTTGCCTAAAAGCCAAATTGGTGTAGATATAGATAATGATTTTAATATAAAATACATTACAATAAGAGGTAAAGGACAAATTCTTAATAAATTAAAAACAAAGGCAAAACAAGCTGATGTTGTTTATCTTGCAACTGACCCTGATAGAGAAGGTGAAACTATTAGTTGGCATTTGAAAAATGCTTTTAATTTACCTGATAATAAAGAGGTTCATAGAATTAGTTTTAATGAAATTACAAAAAATGCAGTTACAAATGCTATAAATTCTCCAAGAGAAATTGATATGAATCTTGTAAATAGTCAACAAGCAAGACGTGCTATTGATAGAATAGTAGGATATAAAATAAGTCCTATTTTGTGGGAAAAAGTTAAAAATAAGCTTTCTGCTGGTAGAGTACAAAGTGTGGCACTTAGACTTATAAGTGAAAGAGAAGATGAAATTAGTAAATTTGTGCCAGTTGAGTATTGGAGTCTTACTGCTGATTTGAAAGTAGATAAGAATGTTATTTTAACAGTTAATTTTTTTGGTAAAGATGGAAAGAAAGTTGAATTAAATAATGAAAAAGAAGTTGATGATATAATTAATTTAATTGGTAACAACAAGTTTAATGTAAGTGATGTTAAAAAATCAAAAAGAGAAAAAAAACCACCACTACCTTTTACAACTTCTACTATGCAACAGGAAGCAGGTAAGATTTTAAATTTTACAGTTTCTAAGACTATGTCTGTAGCACAAAAATTGTATGAAGGTATTGATTTGCCAGGTCGTGGGACTACTGCACTTATAACTTATCTTAGAACAGACTCAACAAGAATTGCAGATGAAGCTATTAAGGCTTGTAAAGAATACATTGTAAAAAATTATAATAAAGAGTATGCAAGTGACTTTGTTCCACAAGAAAAAGAAAAAGGAAATAAAGTGCAGGATGCACATGAAGCTATTAGACCTACATATATTGATCTTGCACCTGCGGATATTAAAGATTCTTTAACAAAAGATGAATATAAATTGTATTCACTTATATGGAGAAGATTTATTGCTTGTCGTATGAAATCCGCGATATATGATACTGAAAAAGTAACCTTTGATGCAAACTCATATACTTTCACTGCAAATTCTTCTAAAATAGCTTTTCAAGGTTTCCTTATAATATATAAAAATTCAGATGAAGAAGAGGAAAAAAGTTCAAAATTGCCAAGTTTTAATGTTGGAGATGAGTTGGAATTAGATAAGTTTAATAAAGAACAACATTTTACTCAAGCACCACCACATTTTACAGAAAGTTCACTTGTTAAACTTTTGGAAGAAAATGGTATAGGCAGACCATCAACTTATGCCCCAACAATTAATACATTATTAAAAAGAAGATATGTTACAAAAGAAAAAAAGAATTTATTTATTACAGAACTTGGTTCGGCTGTTAATAATATAATGGTTAAAGCATTTGATGATATTGTAGATGAAAAGTTTACTGTGAATATGGAAAAACAATTAGATGATGTTGAAAATGGCAATATAGAGTGGAAACAAGTATTAAGAGATTTTTATCCTAAATTAAAGAGTGAATTAGAAGATGCTGAAAAGAATCTTGAGAAAGTCAGTATAAAAGAAGAAGTTACTGATGAAAAATGTGATAATTGTGGTGCTAATTTAGTTGTTAAGTATGGACCATTTGGAAAGTTTTTGGCATGCCCTAATTTCCCAACTTGTAAATTTACTAAAAACTATTTTGAGCATACAGGTGTTTTCTGTCCAGAGTGTAATAATCATGAACTTTATAAATTGAGAACAAAAAAAGGAAGAATTTTTTATGGTTGTTCAGACCCAGATTGCACTTATATGTCTTGGCAAATACCGAAAGAGGCAAAAACTATTCCAGGACTTGAAAAGTATTTAGAAAATGAAAAAGAATAATTATTTATACATTGTGGAGGGATTATGGCTGTAAAGTATATTTTTGTTACAGGTGGTGTTGTATCTGGACTTGGTAAAGGAATCACTGCTTCAAGCCTTGGACGATTACTTAAGGCAAGAGGCTATAAAGTTACTATGCAAAAATTTGATCCATATTTGAATGTTGATCCTGGTACTATGAATCCTATTCAACACGGTGAAGTTTTTGTAACTGATGATGGTGCAGAAACAGATTTAGATTTAGGACATTATGAAAGATTTATTGATGAAAGTCTTTCAAAAAATTCTACGGTGACAAGTGGAAAAATTTATTGGTCTGTTCTTAATAAAGAAAGAAAAGGTGATTATGGTGGTGGGACAGTTCAAGTAATTCCTCATGTAACAAATGAAATAAAATCAAGGTTTTATAAAAGTGCCGAATCATTACGAAATGTTGGCAAAGGAAGGAAAGATGATAAAGATATTGAGATAGCTATAATTGAAGTAGGTGGTACTGTTGGTGATATTGAATCTCAACCATTTATAGAAACTATAAGACAGTTTAAACATGAACTTGGAAATGAAAATGTAATTTTAGTACATGTTGTTTTGATACCATACATTAAAGCTTCACAAGAACTTAAAACAAAACCAACACAACAATCAGTAAAAACATTGCAAGGTATGGGAATACAACCTGATATTTTAGTTTGTAGGTCAGAATATCCTGTAGATGCAAGTATTATTTCTAAAATTTCATTATTTTGTAACCTTGAGCCAGATTGTGTTATAGTAAATCCTGATGTAGATATATTGTATGAAGTTCCTATTGTTATGGAAAAGCAAGGTCTTGCTAAAGCAGCAAGTAGATGTCTTTGTCTTAAAGATAAGACACCTAATTTGACTGAATGGAATAAGATGATAGATAATATGAAAAATCCTATAAGAGAAGTAAATATTGCGCTTGTAGGAAAATATGTTGCTTTGCATGATGCATACTTGTCAGTTGTTGAGGCATTGAAGGCTGCAGGTGGAGCATATAAAACAAAAATTAATATAACATGGATAGATTCAGAAAATATAAAAAAATCCAATGTATCTAAATGTTTTAAGGGAGTAAATGGAATAATAGTACCTGGTGGATTTGGTGCAAGAGGTGTTGAAGGTATGATTCTTGCAGCTGAATATGCGAGAACTAAAAAAATTCCTTATCTTGGAATATGTCTTGGTATGCAAGTAGCAATAATTGAATTTGCAAGAGATGTTTTGGGACTTAAGGATGCAGATTCAGCAGAGTTTAATATAAATACTAAAAATCCAGTTATTCATTTGATGCCAGAACAAATTGGAGTAGAAGATTTAGGTGGCACACTTAGACTTGGAAGCTATCCTTGTAAATTAGAGAAAAATTCTAAATGTTATAAATTATTTGGGAAAGAAGATATTAGCGAAAGACATAGACATAGATATGAAGTAAATAATG
>CADCOW010000166.1 GCA_902803205.1 uncultured Eubacteriales bacterium
AGCCGACATTGACTCATCTCTTTCCTTTTTAGCTGCCTCACGAGATTCTCTTCTTGCCTGCACTTCAGGGCTTACTTGTTTTTCGCCGCAACCGACAAGCGATATGGCTATTAACATAAATAATAATAGTTTTTTCATTTCAACTCCTTATTAACTATTCTTCTTCATCTGTATTTTCATCATTTTTATCTTCTATCAAATAATAATACTCATTACCATCTTTTATGATTGCTACATTATCTTTAAACCTATCAGATTTATCCTCAATCATTGGAATGTCAAGATCCATCTGCTGTTCTATTGTATATTTAGTATTATCATCAATCTTTTCATACTCATTATTTATTAATTTCCAAAACCACTGTATTCCACCACGATGTTTCAAGCCTTCATCTATTTTAATATCAAATTTCTTTTGTTGTTCTATATGCCAATCTATAAAATCTTTATTAATCTTACTCGTATCTTGCATAAACTCTTCATATGAGTTGATACTTAATTCTCTTGACATTTTGCCCAAATATAATACATATTCCAATGTTGCAATTTCTTGTAATGCCATAGACAAAATATGCTGAAACTCAAACCATTCTTGCAGACCATTAATTCTTGACTCATAATCTTTATAATCTTTACAAGCCTTAATAGCATTATTAATATGTATATTAGCTTGCCCTAACAATTCTAAACATTTATCTTTTTTAACAGCCAACTCACCTATTTTTTGCCTACGTATTTCATCTTCTTTCATAATTTCATATTTAAAATCAGATATTTCTTGTATACTGCGAATAATATTTAAAACTTTTGACTTATATTCTTCATCTTGAAAACTTGATATTTTATCTACACCATTTTTCAATGTATCCATTTTTTCACTAATGGTCTTCATATAGTATTGTCCCACTACCATTGAGCCAGCACCCATAGCCACATTTACTAAGTTTGCAGCTTGAACCCCTGATAAATCTACAGGAGTACCGATTGCATTTTGAGCCATTTTTCCGTTTTCTTGCACAAAAAATCTAACTTTGTCTCCAGTAATATGATATAAATCATTTATAGGAATGTCGACTTTTACCAAATTATTAGCCACGTTTGATACTTGATTAATAGCATTTGCACTATTTGCTACCTTTGCAGTATTTGCCATATAATTATCAATTTCTGCAATTACATTTTTATTGTCAACTTTCATTAACTTACCATTCTCTGGTTTTTTATCAAGTACAACTGGCAACATACTGCTTAAATTTATACTTGGTATATTCTTGTCAAATAGCAATTCTCTTTTTTCAATATTTGTCAAATCATTAGTTGGATTTAAAGTAGTAATTATACTTGTGCTCTTATTTTTGTTTTTATTTATTAAAATAATAGCAAGTACCACACCAATAATCACTAATGCCATAATACATATTATTATAATTGAATACTGTTGCATAATTACTCTCCCTTAACTCTTAATCTCCAATGTCATAACTTTGTCTTCGTCTATGCTGATTTTAATGTTTCGCAAATATCTCTCAAATAAGTATTTCTTCTCGCTATCATTTAACTCGGCTTTCAGGTTCCATAGCTATTTATTAAGTAGTTTCTCTAAATCTTTAGTGCATGTCTCTTTTAGTTTTTTGTATGCTATCAAGTAATATTTTCTCAATTATCCAACCACTATCCTTACTATAGAAATCATCAATGAAACAATATGGTATACCTTTAGTTATAAGTCCTTCTTTAAAATATGGTCCACATTTTATGTGTTCTACAAAGAATAAGAAGTCGCAATCAGTAAATCTTCTAACAAGTGGCCAATAATCAGAATCACTTGCAGCCATAATGAATGCATCTACATTCTCTTTATAATGAAGTTCCGAGCATTCCATTATTACTTCTTCATCAACTATAGATTTATTGTCATTTCTCTTTAAGAAACTATAAATAATCTCTTTTGTATCTTTTCCAGCATCTCTTACTTTGTTATATTCTAAAAACTCATCATTATTCCACTTGTAAAGCAAATA
>CADCOW010000167.1 GCA_902803205.1 uncultured Eubacteriales bacterium
GATGTTGTATTAACTACAAGAGAAGCAGCAAAACTCTTTAAGATGAGAGGGATTAATCTTGCTACTATAGAACCAGCAGAGTTTGATTCACTTATGGGATGTGGTACTGGTGCAGCAAGAATATTCTCTACAACTGGTGGAGTTATGGAAGCAGCACTTAGAACAGTTGTATGGAAATTAACTGGTGGAAAAGTAGATACTATAGATTATGAAGCAGCTCGTGGATATAAAGGTGTTAAAGAAGCAACACTCAATGTTAATGGTATGGATGTTAAGATAGCAGTAGTTAATGGTATAGGAAATGTTAAACCAGTTATGGATGATGTTCGTGCTGGAAAATCACCTTACCACTTCATAGAAGTTATGGCTTGCCCAGGCGGATGTGTAAATGGAGGTGGAGCTCCACTTACTTCTGAACCATCTATGATTGGTGTTCGTACTGATAAGACTTATGAGTCAGACAGAAATAATAAACTTCGTAGATCACATGAGAACCCAGAGATAACTGCTATTTATAAAGATTATCTTGAAGAACCATGTGGACATATTTCACACCATATCCTCCATACTACTTATACTGATAGAAGTAAAACTGTTAAGAAGTAAACTGAAAGGAGTAATATATGTATAAGATTACAGAAAGATGTGTTAAGTGTGGTGCTTGTGAGTCTGAGTGCCCAAATAATGCAATTATAGAAAAAGATAAACAATTTGATATTGATTACTATAAGTGCGTTGAATGTGGAAATTGCTATGATGTATGCCCAAATAGTGCAATAGATGAGGCATAAATATTTATAAATAAGAGCACTATATGTAAAAGTATAGTGCTTTTTATTGATTAAAATTAAAAAATATGATATAATATATTGGATTAATTATAACACATTTTTGTTGTTTTATAATAATTTAAAAATTATAATATAGGTTTATTATGAGTATTGAAAGTATTATTTATTTTTTAGAGCATAATGTTTTAATATATATTGTATCTATTTGCACATTTTTACTGGAGATGGCAGGTGTTGTTGTGCTTATGACTACTTCTATTAAATCATTTATTAAATGGATACAAAAGAAAAATCATGTTCAACTTGATTTGGCACATGGCACTGCACTTGCACTTACATTTAAAATGGGTGGAGAGGTTCTTAGAACTGTTGTAGTAAGAGAATGGCAAGAACTTGGAATTTTAGGTGCAATTATTCTTCTTAGAGCAGCATTAACTGTTATGTTACACTGGGAAATTAAAAGTGAAGAAAAAGATATTGACAATGAAAAGATTAAAGAACTAAAAAAATATTAAATATAAATTATTAGGAGGAAAAAGCATGGTTTATAAGTGTAAAATTTGTGGACATAAGTATGATGAGACTGTAGAGGGAGTTAAGTTTGCTGATTTACCTGATGATTGGAAATGTCCAATCTGTGGTGTTGGCAAAGATATGTTTGAACCAGAGAATTAGTTATTAAAATATTAGCGAGCTATTATAGACTTTTTAAGCCTATTTAGCCATTGAGTTTAGGTGGTAACATCTATGCTTGCCTTTTGCGAAGCTAAATATAATATCGTGAAAGAAGCATTAGATGATTTGTGTTGTAAAAAACTTATAAAATCGTTTAATGTTTTTTTATTAAATAATAATGGAGGAAAATATGAAAAAAATTATTTCAATTTTTTCAGTTTTAGCACTTACATTGGGAATGGTTGCTTGCGGTAGTAAAGCCCAAGCTCCAGCTGAAACAACAGCACCAGTTACTGAAACTGTAAAAGAAACAGAGGCACCAAAAGCACCAAGTGTAAATCTTGAAATCTTACTTGAAAGAGATGATTCAATGATTAATAATTATTCACTTCTTGCAGTAAATGATGCTGCACCATTTGTAAATGCTGATGGAGTAGCAGTAAATGATGTTAAACTTAATACTGCAGGTGCAGATGCACTTATCAATTTTATGCTTGGAGAGGGAGAGAGTCTTGCAGCTAATTATGGTTATGACAAGTACGGAGAGTATTTATTTTATTTAAAAGATGATGCTCCAAAATCAACTATTGAAATTCCAAAAGCTACAGATGATACAAAGACTATTAGACTTTCTACAACTACATCTGTTAATGACTCTGGTTTATTATCTTACTTACTCCCTATCTTTGAAGAGAAGTATGGTTATAAAGTAGAGGTCTATTCTGCAGGTACTGGAAAGTCTATAGCAAATGCAAAAGCAGGAAATGCTGACCTTATTTTAGTTCATGCTAAAGCTCAAGAAGAAAAGTTTATTTCTGATGGATTTGCAAGAACTGTTGCTGGCTTTGACAAAGAAAGATTAACTTATATGTATAATTATTTTGTATTATGTGGACCTGCTGAAGACCCAGCACATGTAAAAGAGGCTTCTACAGTTAAAGATGCATTTAAAGCTATTGCTGATGGAAAATACTTATTTGTATCTCGTGGAGATAAATCAGGAACACATACTAAAGAGTTATCTCTCTGGCCAGAAGATTTAAAAATTACTGATGATCCAACAACATTTGAAGCATATAAAGATTGGTATATATCTTCAAATGCAGGTATGGGTGTATGCTTAACTCAAGCCGCAGAAAGAGGAGCTTATATTTTATCAGATAAAGCTACTTTCCTTACATTTAAGGCTAATGGTGGAGTTATAAAATAATTTTACCTTGAGGTTTTAAATGAAGATATTAGGAGATGCTTGTAACTTAATATTGAAAATGGATAAAACTCTAATTGATATTTTATATGTTACATTTAGAATGGCAATATCAAGTTCAGTTATCTCACTAATTATCGGTTTGCCAATAGGTATAATATTTGGATACAAAAATTTTAAGATAAAAAACTTTTTCATAATTTTAAACCGCACACTCATGGGTATGCCACCTGTGGTGTGCGGTCTTTTATGTTATTTGATGTTTTCAGGAGTTGGACCACTTAGACACCTAAGACTTTTATATACAGTAGAAGGTATGATTATAGCTCAAGTTTTACTTATAACTCCTATAGTCATAGGTACTATGGAGCCATTTATAAAGAAATTATATCCTGAAATGAATGATACTATAGAAGGCATACATATAAATGGAATAAAAAAAATATTATTACTTATAAATGAAAGTAAGTATGAGATAGTGTCAGTTTATCTTTTTGCATTATCAAGAGCACTTGCAGAAGTTGGCGCGGTATCTATGGTTGGTGGTGCTATAATTTTTAAGACGAATGTTATGACTACGGCCATTATGAATTACACTAATATGGGGGACTTCAATATGGCGATGGCACTTGGAATAATTCTCATGTTAATTTCGCTTGTTGTAAATATTTTTGCAAATATTTTACAAGGAAATTCATAAATATATCTAAATAATTACATTTAGCAGATACCTCTCATCGAAAATAGGTCACAAAAAACAAGATTTTTTATGCAAGCGCTGGCTCTGCTTCGCCAAGAACTTTGCAAACTCGCTTCGCTCA